>JBBSDY010000349.1:0-5253 GCA_038240245.1 Polyangiales bacterium | reverse complement strand
GTGGAGTCGGGCAGACGCATGATGTAGTCGCGCTCGGCCAGGCGGCCCAGTTGCCGTCCAATCTCGGCGCGCGCTGGATCGTCGCCGTTTTCGGTCCACCCCGTAGGAGGCTTTTGTCCGGCCCGGTCCAGCACCACCAGCGCGCCCAGCCAGAATACGCCGCCCATGATCGTCGCCTTTTGGAGCAGCAGACGCTCGTCCGGCGATAGCCCCGAGGCGCGCGACTCGAGCGAGATTTCGTCGGCCGCCGAGGGGGGCGGCAGCGTTCCTTTCTCGCGGTAGAAGCGGGCGGTGGTTTCGATCCGACCGGGGTTGCCCCCCGTGACCTCGCGAGCCTGCTCGATAAGGTAAAGGGGAGTGAAGCTGCCGCTGGTGAGCAGCGTGCCGATGAGAGCGATGGTGTCGACGTCGCCGAGCGGCGGCAGATGGTGGAACGAGTGACGATCGCTTTTGCCTGGTCCTTCGGGCTGCGTCAGAGGCTCGGGCCGGGCCGCGCAAAGAAACATCACCGGACCGCACACGTTGTCGATGAGAAAGCGGAGCATCGAGAGCGTCTGCTCGTGACAAAGGTGCAGATCGTCGAACACCAGGCAGATGGGCCCGAACGCGGCATCGGCCTCGAGAAGGCTCTTCAGGATCACGCGCCGCGGCGTGGCGATGTCCGCCGCGCCGTCTTCGAGCGCCCTGGTGATGGGACTGCGCGGAAACTCGAGCTCCAGCAGATCGCCGAGCAAGTAGAGAACGTCGCCCACCTTGCGATCGTCGAGCACCTCGGCGACCTGGTTTCGGACGCTTTCTTTGGCCTGGTCGAGATCGCTCGCTTCGCCCAGGCCGAATCGTTGCGACAATAGCTGCGTGAAGCACGACCAGGGCGAGGCGCCCGGTTTGGCCAGTGAGGAGAACACACGCACCGAAGGCTCGTCGAGCAGACGAACGTCGCGCGCAAATTCCTCGAGCAGCCGCGATTTGCCCATGCCGCTGGTGCCGAGGAGGGTGATGCCCCGGCACTGTGCCGTGGAGCGAACGACGTTGATGACGTTGCGCAGAGCCTCGAGATCGCGTCCGCGTCCGAAGAAAACCGGAGCCAGCTCGGCTTCGTCGGGCAGTCCGGGGCCGATGCCCGACTCCAGGCCTCCGATCAGCGTCTGGAGCGGCTCACGCATGGCGGACATGCTTGTCCCAAAGCCTCTCCAGCGCAAGCGCGAAGGAAAATGTCAGGCAGAAGGTAAAAAGCGGCAAAAATTGCTACGGTGGCGAATCGTGCAGGCTCGGCTTCGTCGATGGATGTACCGAGCATTGGTCGGGATCGCGGGCTTGATGCTGCTCGCATTGATTCTGGGTTGGATCTCCACCGATCATTTTCGCGCGTTGGGGGCGAGCCCGGGCACGGCATCGCTTCAGAGGATGCGCGCCTCGCCTCACTTCGCGGGTGATCACTTCGAGAATGTCGAGCCGACCACCGTGATGATCGAAGGCTCTTACTGGACTTCACTGAAGGACTGGGCGACCGGCAACGAGATGCGGGTGCCGACGTGTCCCTTGCCCGTCGTGAGCGATGTGGCGGCGCGCCTCGCCAGTGCTCCCGAGTCGGGTCTGCGGATCACCTGGCTCGGGCACTCCACCACGCTCATCGAGATCGACGGAGCGACCATTCTCACCGATCCCATCTGGAGTGAGCGCGCGTCGCCCCCGCGGTGGATCGGCCCGCGTCGATTTCATCCGCCGCCCCTCGCGCTGGCGGATCTTCCTCATGTCGATGCGGTGGTCATCTCGCACGAGCACTACGATCACCTCGACATGACCACCGTGCAGGCCCTCGCGAGGCGCGGTGTCGTGTTCCACGTCCCGCTTGGCATCGGCGCTCATCTGGCGAGCTGGGGCATTGGCGACTCACAGATCGTCGAGCACGACTGGTGGGAGACCGGCACGCTGCCCGGTGGCGTTCGAATCGTCTCCACGCCGGCGCGGCATTTCAACGGTCGTGGCGTACCGGGCCGCATCGGCGCGCTGTGGACATCGTGGTCGCTCATCGGCGCAAGGCATCGCGTCTTCTTCAGCGGCGACACCGGGCCCACTGCATGGCTCGCCCAGATCGCCGCGCGCGAGGGCCCCTTCGACGTGGCCCTGCTCGAGATTGGTCAGTATCATCCGAGCTGGGGATCGATTCACCTCGGACCTGCCGGCGCGGTCGAGGCCGGAGCTCGGCTCGGCGCCAAGATTTTGCTGCCCATCCACTGGTCCACCTTCGAGCTCGGCTACCACGCCTGGTCCGAGCCCGCGGAGACGTTCATCCACGAGGCCGAGCGGCGCGGCGTGGCCGTATCGACGCCAAGGCTCGGCGAGCCCATCGAGCCCGCACGCGGAGAGGCAACGACGGCTTGGTGGCGCGCGCTGCCACCGATCGCCGCGCGCTGTCCGTAATCTTGCGAGCGACGAGCTGCCACGTGAACGAGCCTCATCGCGAAAGGCTCCAGCTCGCCGAGATGCCCAGCACGATCCACGCATCTCGCCGGGTGACGCTCGTCAGCTCGAGCGGCGTTATTCCCTGTACGCTGACGGGATCGTACCGGCGGTAAGCAAAGGCTGCGAACGGCCCGATGCCCATGCCGTCGGTGGTGCGATACTCGGCGCCGAGCCTCACGATCGGAAACTCGGGCCCCACTGCCTTCATGGAGAAGTCGGCCCTGGCGAGCCAGAGAATCTGCCAGGCGAAGCCAAGAGCGATCCAGGGCTCGATCGCTCCGCGCACCGGTGGGCGGTAGCCCAGATCGATCCCGAATTGGAACGTCGTCTCGCGCAAACCGGCGAGGCTCGCGTCGAGCGACGACATACCGCCGGTGATCCCCGCGGAGCGGCCCGATACGGTCTCGTAGCCGACGGCAACATCGGCCGCGCCCCGACCGGTTGCAAAGCTTCGGGCTTCGCCGAGCGGTAGTCCCCACCCGGTGCGCAGATCCAGCAGCACCCGTCCCGCGGACTGGGCACGGGTCGGGCCAGGTCCTGGCTCGGCCTCGGTTGATGTCGAGAGCAGCACCTTGGGCGCAGACGACGGTGCGGTGGAAGGGGGCGTGACGAGATCGTGCGCCAGCGCGATTCGGCTCGCCGTCGCTGCCGCGATCAGCGCCGGGTAGACTCGAGCACCGCGCCACATGGTGGCCCGATTGTAAACGAAGCCACCTGGGCACGTGCACATCCGTTCGTAGCGCCGGCGCCACACATCACCGCCGCGGCGTCTTCGAGCGCGCCAAGAAACGCGGGGTTGCGCGAAGCGGGGAGCGTTTGCGCTGTGGCACGGACGTTGCGATACTTGGGCTTCATGTCTCGACCCTCCTTCACGCCTTCGATCGCGCTCGCAGCTCTGGGCGTCGCGATCGCCGCGTGCTCCTCCTCTTCTTCGAATCCGTCTTCGTCCAACCCGGGGCCCGATGCGACCGCGACCGGTTCGGTGGCCACGGTTACGTTCCACAAGGACGTCGAGCCCATCTTGCAGCGAAGCTGCCAGGGGTGTCACGTCCCCGGTGGCATCGCTCCTTTCGGGTTGGTGACCTACCAGCAGGCGAGCGCCGTGGCTCCGGCCATGGCCGAGAAGACGACCGCGCGGATCATGCCCCCATGGCACGCGTTGAACACCGCGGAGTGCACACCTCCGTATGGATGGAAGAATGATTTGCGGCTCAGCGATGCAGAGATCGCGACCATCAGCGCATGGCACGACGCCGGCGCACCCGAGGGCGATCCCAAGGATGCCCCGCCGCCGCGCGCGCTCGCTGGCGGATTACCGGGCGTCGCCCTCGAGCTCAAACCCGCAACGCCTTTTGCACTGGCACCCAAGAGCGATCAGTTCCGCTGCTTCGTGCTCGACCCCAAGCTCACGACCGACGCTTACATCAATGGCGTCTTCGTCGTACCCGGCAATTCCACGGTGGTGCATCACGCGCTCGTGTTCACAGATCCGTCGAGGGCGAGCCTCGCCAAGGCCGACGCCTCGATGAGCTACGATTGCTTCGGCGGAACCGGCATCGCGGACTCCGATCTCCTGGCGGCATGGGCCCCGGGTGGCGTTCCCCTGGAATATCCGTCGAACGTCGCGGTCCCGGTGACAGCGGGCTCGCTCCTGGTGATGCAGGTGCACTACCACCCGCACAGCGCAACTGACGCGGCAACGGATGCGACGACGGTGCAGCTTCGTTTCAGCGACGCGGCTCCCCAGTACCGAGCCATCTCCAAGCTCCTTGGCAATTTCAGGAGCACCCTGCCCGGAGGTGACGGGCTCTTGCCCGGGCCCGACGATCCGGCGACTGGCGCGGCCTTCGTCATTCCTGCCGGCGTGGCCGGTCACACCGAGAGCATGCAGTACACCTTCACCGCGTTGCGACTGGGAGGCGTGTCGCCCTACCTCTACGGCGTCGGCGGCCACATGCACCTGGTCGGCGTCGACGAGAAGATCTCGCTCGCCAAGGCCGACGGCACCAACCAGTGTTTGGTGCAGATCCCGCACTGGGACTTCGACTGGCAGCGGCGCTACGACTATGACGCCGCGATCGAGCAGCTCCCGGTCATCTCGCCCGGTGACAAGCTCGAGCTCAGGTGCACCTACGACAACACGATGCAAAATCCCAAGGTGGTAGGATCGCTGCAGCAGCAGGGCCTTTCGGCGCCCAGCAACGTCGTCCTCGGCGAGACCACCCTCGATGAGATGTGCCTGGCGGTGTTGACGGCCCTCTACCCCGCCAAAAAGTAACGACCCGCGGCGCCTCGCCGGGGACCGTCGTGCTAGCCTGCGGCTCTGCTGGCCCGAGCCACGCCAGCGTTGCATGCGCCCGCCTCCTCTACGCACCGACGCCCGGAACGTCTTCGCGCACTACAGCATGAAGGTGCGCGTGCCGAAGATCCTGGACGAGGTCATCGAGCAAAACCCCGATTTTTCCGATCCCATCCGCGATGCCGTGTCGCGCCTCCGCGACGACATTCGCGGCGACCGCGCTCTTCCGGGGCTCGGCCTCCCCGCACCTGATGAGGAGCCATGGAAGGACGCGCTGGCGCAGCGGAGCGGTGCGACCTGGCTCGCGACCGACTGGTTTTTCGCCGAATGTTACGTTTACCGCTCGCTCATGGCGGCGGTCCGGTACTGGGAAACGGGGCGCGATCCATTCGGTTCGGTGAAGAAGGGCGAGCTCGCTGGTGAGCGTCCGTGGAAAGGGATAGACGCCGCACTCACGGATCTCGCGGCGTCGCCCGCCGAGAGGCTGCACG
>JBBSDY010000348.1:0-5260 GCA_038240245.1 Polyangiales bacterium | reverse complement strand
GGAAGCGCGCTCGACCTCGCGATCTGATTCAGCGCTCGTCCGTCGTGCGCCCCGGCGCAATACCGAGGCTCGCTTCGCCATCGATGTGCTTGCCGGCGAGCAGGCCGTCGATGATGGGGACGATCTCGTTCTCGAAGGCCTCGCCGCCCCAGAAGTAGCGAAGCTTGCCGGTGCCGTCGAAAAGAAAGCTGGCGGGGAGCATCCCGGGCCAGCGCGGGTTGAGGCCGTCCTTGAAAGGACCGAGCGGGCGGGTGGCCAGGTAGCTCGTCAGATGGATCTTGCTCTCTGCCAAAAACGCGACGACCTTCGCTCGATCTTCGGGCTCGTCGACCGAAACCAGCAACACGCGTACGCCCCGGGGGCCGAGGCTGTCGGCGAGCGCTTGTAGCATGGGAAGCTCGTGCTCACAGGATCCGCACCACGTCGCCCAGGCATTGACCATCACCGCCCTGGCGTCGAGGCCTCGCACCTTGGCGATCAGTTGCTCGGCGCTGACCGAAGCGATGGGTCCCTCGGCCACCGGGGGAGCTTGCGTTGGCTCGGCCCGCGAACAGGCGGCGGCGACGAGAATCCACGACGCAAGCCAGCGGGTCATCGGAGGCGAGCCCCTAGTTCCAGGTCCCGCCGTCCTCACCGCGCGGATTGTCCGCGTTGGCGCGCGCGGCCGTGGCCCGGTCGGTGTACTCTTGCCGTCGCTTGCCGTCGGTCTCGCGATCGGTGGCGCGGTCCCACTGTCGCGCTGCTTCGCGCCAGGCCAGCTCGCATGCCGCGCTGTCGCCGGCGCTGCGCGCCTTTTGCTCTTCGGCCTCTGCCTTCGCAACGTGGGGGTTTCGGCCGAAGCTCATGGGCCCGTTCTAGCAGACTTCGAGGCTAGGCCCGTCCCTGAATTCCGGTCCCGAACATGACGACACCCCCTAAAACGAGTTGGGAATGATGGCGGCGATCTGCTGCCGTGAAATCGTGCCCTGCTCGTCGACGGCGTAATCATCGCTCTCCACGCGGAAGGTGCTCGACGCGGTGACGTCGGCGCGGCCCGTGAGTCGATAGGGAATGAACGGCGATGAGACCGACTCTCGCAGCAGCGCCAAACCAAGGTCGAGCGGAATGCTGACGGGAACCCGTACCGAGGTGGTGTGCTTCGAGGCCAGCCAGACACCGTTGCCGCTCGCATGAAAGTCGACGGGCAGCATGTATTTGCTCACCATGACGACCTGCCCTCGCATGGCGCGAATGGCCACGTCGTAGCTGTTCGGGTTGTAGACATCGACCACGACGGTCATCAAGATCCCGATGCTCGGAGGAAACGTCGCAAACTGGGCGCCGCTGATCTCGGCATGGTTCAGATGCATCGTGGGCTTGCTCACGCAACCCAGCGACGCAACCGACGCCAGGCAGACGAAAGCGAGTCCGAGTCGTCGGTGGGAGCGGAGCATCATCGGTTGAAACCGTAGCACTTGCCCGGGCGCCGCCGTCAGAGTTTTCCGGGTTGGGTGGAACGTGCGGATCACGGACCACAAAGATCGAGCCGCGACACTGGGAGATCACCATGAGAACGCCACTCTTCGCTTCTTTTGGTTGGCTGGCGGCGTCCGCGCTGCTCGGGTGCGCCTCGTCCGACGCTGACAACGTGGCACCAGGCGTGGGTGGCGCGGGTCCCGTGGCGCACGACGCCAGCTCGCCATCCGCGGACGTCGTCAGCTCGACCGGGACCGGCGGGTCCGGTGGCCAGAGCGCCGGCGGCGCCGGCAGCCCGATGTCGAATGACGCCGCAGCGGTCGACGCGCGGGCACCGTCGGTCGATGCCGGCTCGGCGGTCACTGCCAATTCCAACGCCTCGAGTGACGCGCACAGGATCTTGACGTACCTCACCGGCCTCAAAGGCAAGGCGGGCAAACACGTCATCAGCGGACAAAACATCGGTGGGGACGGCGTCAGCCAGTTCGCGCCCAACCTCGCCCACTACGTCGACGAGCTTCACACGCAGACGGGCAAATGGATCGCCCTCGCCGGGTTCGGCCTCGGCTATCCCGATCTGCAGAGCGCCGCCGACATGCAGATCACCCGCAAGTACGCATCCGACTGGTGGAAGACGGGAGGCCTGGTCACGATGTGGGCGTCGCCGGGCAATCCGCAGACGGGCAGCGGCAACTGCCAGGACACCAACTTCAGCGGCGCGCGCGATCTCATCACGCCGGGCAATCCGCTCAACGACAAATGGAAGGCGATCCTCGATCGCATCGCGACCGCGCTTGCAGGCCTGCAAGACGACGGCGTCGTCGTCCTTTGGCGCCCGCTGCATGAGATGAACGGCAACTGGTTTTGGTGGTCGATGGACAATGGCGCCAACATGTCGCCCGCCGACTTTCTCGCCATCTGGAAATACGAGTTCGACTATTTTACCAACGTCAAACACCTGAACAACCTCTTGTGGGTCTATTCGCCCAACGTCGCCGGCGGTGGCATGAAGGCGGTCGACTACTACTTTCCGGGATCGAGCGTCGTCGATCTGGGCGGTGAGGATTTCTACAACCCCGACCCTCCCAGTCTCGGCGCCACCAACTACGACAAGGGCCGGGCCCTGACGGCTCCCTTCGGGTTTTGCGAGTTCGGCCCGGGACAATCCATGGCGGGCGGCGCGGACGGCAACTTCGACAACAAGAAGCTCATCGATGCCATCAACGGTCAATACCGCGACATCTCGTTTTTCATGTACTGGAGCAGCTGGCAGGGCGCCAACGTGGCCATCATCGACAACAAGAACGCCACCGGCCTGATGAACGATCCCGCGATCATCACGCGGGACGACCTGGCCTGGAAATAGGCCGGCCCGAAGCTACATTCGCTGCTCGATCCGCCCGACGGAGAACGACGACGGGAATCTCTTCTGAATCAAGACCAGGACGGCGGGGAGCAGAATCACGGCGGTGAGGATGCAAGCGGCCTCGCCAAGGACGGCGACCACGCCAAACAGAAACAGGGCGCGGTTTTGCGCAAAGAGCAGCGAGCTGTAGCCAATGATGGTCGTGCACGAGCAGAGCAAGACCGCGCCGCCGGTCGATTTGATGGCCAGAGGCACGTTGGGAGGATCGGACTCGCGGTAGCGTGCCATGACGTTGACGGCATAGTCGACGCCAATCCCGAACGTGATGGGAAACGCGATGAAGTTGGCGAAGTTGATCTTGACCCCAAGGGCCATGATGCCGGCGGTCAACCACAGCACGGCGATCATCAGCGAGCCGAGGATGAGCGGGGTTGCCAGCGACGTGCGAAAGATGGCAATGACCAGCACCACGACCGCGGCCAGCGCGAACGTGGTGGCGAGCGGACCGTCGCGCTCGATCGACGAGATGATGTCGGCAGACAGGGGTATTGATCCCGCCAGGCGCGCAGGTTTGGCTCCCGGTGCGGCGCTTTGGTCCGCGACGCGCCTTAGCGTCGTGGTCATCTCGCGAATGGCGGGCCCTTGCCAGGTCGCTTGCGAGGGGTGCGGATAGACCAGCACCGCTCTATCGAAGCTGCCATCGCGCTCGCGAAGCCCCGTGGTGAGTGCCGCGGGCAAATCCGAGGGGACGAGGGGAACGAGCGTGCCGCCGGCCAGGTACCCGTCGATGAGCTTTCGCCGATCGTCGTCGAGCGCGCCGCGGACGCGCGGCGTGAGATCGTGCTCGAGCTCGCGCAAGACCGACAGCTTCTCGACTTGCTGGGCGGGGATCACCTCTTCGATCGACACGACGGAGTCGATGGCGCCCGCAAGAGGGGCGTGTTCGGCGGCGATGCGAAGGGCCGTGGCGAGACTGGCGGCCTCGGTCCTGCTGTCGGTGAGCATGACCAGGGGGGTCAGGTAGCGACCCATCAGGTCGTCCATCTTGCGGCCCCAGTAAGCCTCGCCCGAGACGCGCGAGTCGGCGCGACGCAGATTGGAAAAATCGTATTCGATGAAGTCAGGCCCCAGCTTCTTGACTTGGCCGATGGCGAGCAGGGTCACCGCGAAGGCGGCAAGCACGATGGGCAAGGGGTGCCGCGTCACGCCGGTGGAAAGGCGTTCCATGAACGGGAGCCCCTGGCGGGCCGGCCGGCGAATGCTGCCGCCCTTGCGATCGAGCCAGGCAATCAGCGACGGCCCCAGCACGAACGCACACCCCCAGCAGGTCACCATGCCGATTCCGCCGATGATCCCAAACTGCTTGAACCCACGAAACTGCGTGAAGGCCAGCGATCCGTAGGCAGCCGCTGCGGCCAGCGCCGCGACGGCCGTTCCTACGCGACTGCCCCATAGGGCCTTGACGAGCGCCTCTTCGATGCCTTCGCCCCTTCTGCGCTCTTCGACGTAGCGAGCCAAGAGGATGATGCCGAAGTTGACCCCGTTGCCGATGATGACCGAGGCGAGGAACGCGGTGTTCGAGTTGAGGTGCGTGATGCCGAGGGGCCACAGCGTGACCAGCGCGAAGGAGTAGACGGCGGCGGCGCACAGCGGCAAAAGAAGCGCGACAATGCTGCCCCACCAGCGATAGAATAGGCCGATCGCCAAAAGCACCAGCACGACGACGACCACCGACGATGCGGTGAGGTCTTGCACCAGTGCGGCGAGCTCTTCGTGGTCGATCGCGATGTCGCCGGTGAACCCGAGGCGCATGCCGGGTGCGTAGCGGCCCGTCGAGCCCAGATCCCGGATGTCCTGTTCGACTCGCCGAAAAAGCTCGTTGCCCAGATCGGCGCCCGTCGTCAGCTCGGCGACCTCGATGAGCAGGAGCGTAAGCTTCTTTTCTCGGCTCGAAAAGCGGCCCCCCTCGAAGCGCGCGGCGTCCTTTTCCCGGGCCCGGTACTTGGCCTCGATGTCGCTCAGATCGATGCTCGATGGTTCGTCGTTCACATCGAGATCGATGCCCATCGCCCGGGACACCGAGCGATCGCGACCCGCTTCCAGCCGATCGCGGACGGTCTCGAGATCCTGCAGATCGGCGTAGAGGGGCGCGTGGCGTTCGAGGAATGTGCGCTCCTCGGTCACGTCGGTCTTCACCCGCTTGACCAGCGTGGGGGGGTAATGCTTCACGCGTTCGCTCAAATCGTCGAGGAACCGTTCGCCCGCGCCCAGGTTGTCGGCGCTTCCGACGTCGACCAGAATGCCCAGGTAGCGAAGCCCGGGCATCCGCGATCGAAGCTCGTCCAGGGCGGTGACGCTCGGCGCTCCACGCGGCAAGAGCTCTTCGATGTCGCTCTTCAGGTGAACGTAGAGCGATATCGTACGCACCAGTGCGGGAGC
>JBBSDY010000347.1:0-5279 GCA_038240245.1 Polyangiales bacterium | reverse complement strand
GCGTGTTCGGGAGGTTGGCCGCCGTCGTCGCCTCGGTTGCGAACGTCTCGGCGCTCGAGATGTAGTCTCCCGCGAGGATGCCGCTGGTCGTGAGCGCGTCGGCGTTGTTGGTGAAGCCAAGCTTCAATTCGTCGAGCGGAAAGGTATTAACCGTCGAATCGATCTTCGCATCGAGGCTGGGGAACTTGTCCTTCGGAAAAAGATCGTGAATGGTGTTGGAGTACTCATCGCGATTGAGGCGACGAAGCGGCGACCTTCCGGCGTTGGGCGCGCACGTCTGCGTCGAATCCATCTTGCCATCGAGCGTCATGCCCACCACCGCCGGCATCCCGCCCGTGCCGGTTCCGGTACCCGTACCGCCCGTGTTGGGCCCACCGGGCTGATCCATCTCGTTTCCGATGTCTCCGCGGCACCCCGCGAGGGGCGCCAGCGCGAGCACCAGTACTAAAATGGATGCGCTTCCACTGGCAGTCATTTTCATAGGGAAACTCCCACGCCTGGTAAGCAACGAACCTACTCGGTCCGGACCTATCTCAAAGGTACAACAATGGCCCGCGATCGGGAAGTGTTATTTGCTCCACGAAACGGCTCACTTCCAGCAGTGAACTCTGCGCCACCGCTTTCGAAAGTCAAATAGGGAGGCGGCGCCGGCTTCTGCTGGTGCTGGATTCGTCAGGCGACCAGCTGGCTCGCCCCCTGGCGCCGGATCAGAAGCAGAACCACTCCTGGTTCACGAAGTCGATGCACACGCAGTTGCCGCCGCCATTGCCGAACGGACAAACGAGCCCAGGGTTGGCGCAGGCTAGGCCAGCCTCGGGCCTCGATGTGGGGCAACCACCGCCGTCCGCTCCAGCATCGGCCGCTCCGCCCGCGCACCTCCACGTCCTACCTCCGAGGCCAGGCGCGCACACGCAGCGTCCGCCCGTATAGGGACAGTTGATGCGCACGGGGCACGATGTGCCATCGGTCGGCTTCGTGCCGGGACACACATCGCCGTCGGCGCTGTCGGCGCTCGAGGCTACGTCGGTGCCCGAGTCGACAGCAGTCGAAGTTGCGTCTTTCGCATCGGACGTGCTGCTCGCATCGCCAGCCTCCGTGGTGGTGGTGGCCGAATCGCGCGCGTCGCTGGTCGAGCTGTCTCCACCGCCCGCGCCCGCGACTCCGCCGGTACCGGCTCCGCCCTCGCTGCTCGCAACGCCGGCCATACCACCGGTCTGGTTGGTGCCGCTGGCGCCGCCGCCAGTGCCCGCGTTGCCGCTGGAGTTACCGCTCGTTCCGGTGCTGCCGCCGGTGCCCGCGGTGCCGCTCGATCCCGCGTGGGAGCCGCCGGTTCCCGCGCCGCCGGCGCCGGTAGGCGCGCTGTTGCTGTCGTCACCGCCGCAGTGAATCACCGCGGCCGCGGCCAAGAGACCCAGCAGAGCCCATCCCCCGATTCTCGTGCTTTTCATTGCCCTCTCCCAAGGTGCTCGCGCGCCGATCATGCTCTCGCGAGAGATCGGCCGCATTTGCGCACGAGATCAGCCCGATCGTCAAGAGCGGCGATCCCTGACGCCGAGCGCGGCGACCTGCGACCCTAGACCGGGGGGACGTTGCCCTTGTCGGGGCTGGGGGCGGGAGGCGGCGCGGGCGGCGGCGGAGCAGCGGCACGCGCCGCGGCGGCGGCTTCGGCTTGCCTCTTGGCCTCGTCGGCCTCGGCCTGCTTCTTCACTTCGTCCTCAGGCGAGAGGCCCTTCTTGAAGTTCTTGAGCCCTTCGCCCAGGCCCTTGCCCATGTCGGCGAGCTTGCTCGGACCGAAGATCAAGAGCGCGATGAAGAGAATCAAAAGGAGCTCGCCGCCGCCGATTCGTCCCATGGTTGCCTTCTTTCGCCTAAACGGGGTGAGACCTAGCTCTCGATGAGAGACCGCAGGCGCTTCGCGTGTACGGGGTGCGCCAGCTTGCGCAAGGCCTTCGCTTCGATTTGACGGATGCGCTCGCGGGTGAGGGAGAACTCTTGTCCGACCTCTTCGAGCGTGTGCTCCGCCTTTTCTTCGATTCCAAAGCGCATGCGCAGGACCTTTTGTTCCCGCGGAGTGAGAGTTTGCAAAAGTTTTTGTGTTTGCTAGGCAAGATCGGCGTCGAGCACCACGTCGGCGGGGGAGGGCAGGCTGGTATCGCCGATGAAATCGCCCAGCATGGTGTCGCCTTCGTCGCCCACCGGTGTTTCGAGGCTGAGCGGCTCTTTGGTGATCTCGAAGACCTTGCGGATGACCTCGACGCGAACCCCCATCTTGTCGGCCAGCTCTTGCGGCGTGGGCTCGCGGCCGAACTCCTGCACGAAAGATCGGCTGAGCCGAAGAAGCTTGTTCGTCGTCTCGACCATGTGCACCGGAATGCGGATGGTTCGTGCCCGGTCGGAGATGGCGCGCGAGATCGCCTGGCGGATCCACCACGTGGCGTAGGTGGAGAGCTTGTAACCGCGGCTGTACTGAAATTTCTCGACGCCGCGAATGAGACCGAGGTTGCCTTCCTGGATGAGATCCAAAAACTGCAGACCACGGTTTCTGTATTTCTTGGCGATCGACACGACGAGGCGAAGGTTGGCCTCGACGAGCTGGGCCTTGGCGCGGGTGGCGATTTCCTGGCCGGACTTGATCGCCGTGTACGTGGCGTGCAGCTCGCGCAGGCCGTTCTCGCGTCGCTCGGTGACCGGCTTTTTGCCGTTCTTCCGGACGGGCGCCGGAGGAGGGATCGAATCGGGCATCGCGTTGGTGGGGGCGCCCTCTTCGACTTCTTGGATCATGACGCGAAGCTTGCCGATGAGCCGGCCGATGGTCTTTTTGTTGAGACGCATCTCGACGAGCGTCGTCACCATCTTCTCGCGATTGTCGACGATGCGTGCTTCGAGGGCCTTTTTCTCGGTGCCCGTCGTGGTGGACTGGATGTCGCGCAGGTCGTCGTTGGTCTTGCAGAGCTGACGCACCTTGGTCATAAGAGCAATGATCCGCTCTTCTTTGGCCTCTTCGTCGGGCGGGACTTCGTCGTCCTCGTCGCGCTCTTCTTCTTCGGTGATGTCCGAGACGCGGTACTTGCCGCCGCGAAGGTCGTCTCCGAGCTTCAAGATCTCGCGGACCAGGGCCGGCGAGTTCAAGATCGCAGTGAGAATGGCGTGCTCGCCCTCTTCCATGCGCTTGGCCAGCTCGACCTCGCCCTCGCGGGTGAGAAGGGCGACGCTGCCGATCTTGCGCAGGTAGATGCGAACGGGATCGCTGCTCTTCGACTCGGCGTGATCTTTCGTTTCGCGCTGCTGTCGTGGCGATTGCTCGGCCGCGGGCGTCTCGTCGCGCATCTTCGTCTCGACGTTGGAGATCGGCCCCGGGTTGTCGAGGGGCTCGACCTCGAGCGTCAAGGCGTCGTCGAGCGTTTCGTTCAAGAGGTCGCCAGCGCGTGCGCGGCTCACCTCTTGGTACTTGAAGAAGACCTCGGATGTCCCTTCGTTCGGTACTTCTAACTCCCTTTTAAGCTCGCGCGTTCGTCGGGTCATGCTTCGATTTCGTCTCTGCTCGGTGTAAGGCTTGCCCCCCGATCCATTACTCGAGTCCTCAGCCGGAATGGATGACATTTGACACGTTCTGTCCCCGCTATCGAGCAAGAAGAGAACGGACCTTTTGCGGGGAACGTGAGCACGCAAGCGGAAGGCATGAGCGTAGCGCGTTTTCGGTGTAGGGGCTTGTACTACCGGGGCGGTTATTCTAACGCAAGTTCCCGGCAGTTTGCCCGGGGACGGGGTGGACGCTCACCTGAAAAGGTCGCCCTCTGGCTTGCGCAGCAGGTCGCGCCCACTGCCGCCCGCTTCGTAAGCGAGTCCTCGAGCGATTACAACCGGGATTCGATCGAGCTTGCCGGCCACGAGCCCCGTTGCTGCCGCAACCTCGTCAGCTAGCCCTGCAATCGACGCCTGCAAGGGAAACCCCACCGGATCGCGGGCACCTACATGGCTGCGCAACGGAGCTATCCCGGCCGTGCCGATGGCCACGTTGACGAGGCCTTCGCGCCACGGTCGCCCGAAAGTGTCACTGATGACCACCGCCACGGTGCACCTCGCGCGAGCGAGCAAGCCGTCGCGAATCTGGTGGGCGGAGGCATCCGGGTCTTTTGGAAGCAGGGTGGCCGTCGCTCCGCCGTCGACGTTGGAGAGGTCGACCCCGGCGTTGGCGCAGACGAATCCGTGATGCGTTTCGACGATGAGGACGCCGCGGTCCATGCGCACGATTCGACGGCTCTCTCGCAAAACGAGCTCCACCAGCCGGGGATCGCTGCGGTAGCGCGTTGCCCACTGTTGGGCGAACGCCGACGGGGCGACATCGGCCAACCGGACGAGCCGCCCCTCGGCTTTGGAAACGATCTTCTGGGTGACCACGACGACGTCGCCAGCCTCGATCGCGCTCTCGCCGGCCGCCGCACCCGCGATGAGCCGGGCGATGTCGTCTCCGGGAACGACTTCGGGCAGACCTTCGACACCGATGAGCTGGACGTTCATGGGCGCACCTGGGCCGAAAGGAGGCGATAGGTGCGGGTGGGCGACGGAGAGCGCAAAAACTCGTCGAGATCGGCCGGGGTGTCCAGGTCGAGCGAAAGGCCAGGCAGTCGTAGAACCTCGGCGCGCAGGGACATTTGCCCGGCGCGCTCGAGGTGCCGGGCGAAGCTGGGCTCACCGAAGCGCAAGGGTAGGGCGCCCGGCGGCCGGATGAGGGCGGCGTTGGTGCCCCTCTCATTACGCGAGGGGACCAGGACGACTGCCGTCTGCGCCCCGGTGGCGAGGATCTCGGTGATCTCCTGGGAGGTGACGGCAGGGACGTCGCCCGGAACGGTCAGCATGGCCGGCTCGTTGCGGCGCTGCAGCTCGCGAACGGCGTACTCGACGGCGTGCGTGTAGCCGTCGCCGGGGTGGACGGGCTCGTCGAGGAGCTCGGCTCCGAATCGCTGCGCGATGGAAGCGATTTCAGGCTCCCGCGTCACCACGATGATCCCCGAAAGAGCGGCCGCCCGGGAGAGCGCGGCCAACACATCGTCGAGCATCGCCAGCACCAGCTCGCGACGTTGGCGCTGCCCGAGGCGAGCGGAGAGTCGGCTCTTGGCGGCGTCGAGCTCTTTGACCGGGACCACCGCGACCGTCACGAAAGGGCCTCGATCACGCAGCGTGCGAGGGCGACCTCTCTGTCGCGTGAGCCCATCATGCTGTCGGTCACGACCGCGCGAACGCCGCGCGCCTCGAGTGCTGCGCCGAGGCCGCGGTCGCGC
>JBBSDY010000346.1:0-5289 GCA_038240245.1 Polyangiales bacterium | reverse complement strand
GGGCCGGGGGGGGGGCCCCCACGCCGATCGTGGCCGACGTCTTCACGATCCTCGGCGTCTCGGCGTTCATCCACGAGCCGAGCGGACGATGGTGGAGGCTCCACGATGAGCCCAATCTAGATGCGTTCGAGGTCGAGCACCGTCGCGAGGGCGAGCGCATCATGTACAACGCGCGTTGCGGCCTTCTCCCTAGTCGGCGGGCGGCTGCTTCGGCGGCGGCGGAGCGCGCTTGTCGAGGTCGGCCAGAACGGCCGTCGTGACCCGGTCGACCAGCTCGCCGAGCGCCCCCGAAAGGGCCAGGACGGTCTGCTCGGCGGTGGGCTCCTTGTCACCTGTGATACGGCGATCGACGCTGACGGTTTGCTCGCGAACGACCGACCGACCATCTTGCAAGATGAACGTGGCGCGAGCTCTCGCGGTCGGTGTCGGACCGTGCAGCTCCTCGAAGTCCGTCAGCTCGATATCGAGCGTCGGACCCACGCCTCCCAGCACGCGATGTACGCCCTTCTGCTCGAAGAGCTTTCTCTCGAGAGCGCGGCGCAGGTAGACGTCTGGCTTTTCCGTCCAACGACGCTCGTCGTAGTAACCAATTTCGTGGTTCGAATCGCGATAGACGATTCTCTCCCCGAGGTAGGACGCCGCCGTGACTCTTCCCAGACGAAGCTCGGGCATCGCGCGCCCGGTGGGCGCGGCAACCTGGCTGGCCTCCTGGTACCCATCGGGGTTGTAGTAGCGAGGGGTAAGCGGATCGCTCTTCGAGGTGAGCGCACAGCCCGCAGCAGTGAGCAGGACCGCGAGCATCGGAGCATGTCGGACGGGTCTCATCGTGACGCCTTGGCGCGACCCTTGATGAGCATGTCCGAGTCGCGTTCGAGCGCGTTGGTCAACCGCTGAATCGAATCGGCCGCCTGCTGAACGACTTGCAACGTCGACGAGAAGTCGTTCTCCAGTCCCGGCGCGGACGAAACCGCGTCGCCCACCGAGTCCGACGCTCGCTCCAGGTTGGCCAGGACGCCGCGATCGCCGTCGACTCGCTCCAGAATCTTGTTCATTCTTCCCACCGCGCCGTTCAGGTTGCCCAGCGTCACCTGGGCTTCCCCCGAGAGCTTGCGTGCATCGAGCTGCCCGAGCGTTTCGCCCAGGGTCGTGAATGAAGAGTCGACCCTGGCGAGCGCCTTGGACGCGCGCTCGGGCAGCTGCTTCTTGTCGACGTCATCGAGGAGAGCATCGACCTTTCCCGTGATCTTCAGGGCGGCATCGGCCAGCTCGGGGAACCTGTCGACCGCTCGCACCACCGAGTCTTCGAGGTTCTTCATGGTGGAAACCTCGACCGGAATGTAGTTCTCCGGCACGGGAAAAGGCAGCGACGGAGGCGGGTTGTTCTTGATGTCGAAAAAATCGAGCTGCAGAAATTTTACCCCCGTGATCCCGGCCGAGGCCAGCTGAACGCGCAGCTCGGGGGGCACCCTGATCTGCAGGTGCTTGCCCTTTCCCGTGCCGAGGCCCATCACGTTGATTTCGTCGACGCCGAGGGCGCTGGTCACCTGAACGTGCCGCCGATCGGGAGCTACCCCGATTTGTGAGACGGTCCCGATGGTGACGCCGCGGAACTTGACCGGCGATCCGATCTCCAGACCTTGAACGGATTCGTCGAAGTACGATTCGTAGCCGACCGTTTGTTTGTTGAGGCTGCGGGCGCCGAGCACCAGCGCCGACCCGATGCCGAGAACGACGCCAAAAACGACGAAAAGCCCCAATTTCCAGTGATTGACGGGTGTCGACACGCTAAGCCTCCTTGGCCAGACGGTTGAAGAATCCGTGGACACGCGGATCGTCGCTCGTGTCGCGCAGCGTCCTGGGATCGCCGGTGGCGATGATGCTCTTGCTTTCCTTGTCGAGCATGATGCACCGGTTGGCGATTCGGAAGATGCTCTCGAGCTCGTGGGTCACCACCACGACGGTAAGACCCAGGCCTTTGTTCATGGTCAGGATGAGATCGTCCAGCTCGACGGCGCTCACGGGATCGAGCCCCGCGGACGGCTCGTCCAAGAAGATGAGCTCGGGCTCGAGCGCCAAGGCTCGAGCAATGGCGGCTCGCTTCTTCATGCCCCCCGAAAGCTCTGCGGGAAACTTGCCGCTGGCTCCCTCGAGGCCGACCAACCGGAGCTTGCCCCACACCACGGCTTCGACAGCGTCGTGCGGGAGATCGGTCCACTCCTCGAGCGACAGAGCAACGTTCTCGCCCACCGTCATGGAGCCGAAGAGCGCGCCCGATTGAAACATGACGCCGTAAGGCGGCCGCCCCACGTCGAGGTTGGGCGCGCCCACTCCAACCACGTTGACGTGCCCCGCGAATGGCCGTTCGAGCCCGACGAGATGGCGGAGCAACGTCGATTTTCCGCATCCGCTGCCGCCCAGAATGGCGAAGATGTCGCCGCGATAGACGGTGAAGCTCGCGTCCTGCTGCAAGACCGCGTCGGCGTAGCCGATGGTGAGGTCCGTCACCTCGATGAGGGGCTCGTTCATGGGTGGCTCACAGGTGAAAGAAGTAGAAGACGACCGTGAACGCCGCGTCGATGAGAATGAGCGCGAACAGGATGGAGACCACCGACGAGGTCGTCCGCCTCCCCACGCCTTCGGCGCCCCCCGACGTCGCGAAACCTTGCTGGCACGAGATGAGCGAGATCGCCAGGGCAAAGACCACGCTCTTGACGACGCCCGAGAAGACGCCCCACAGCGTCACGGCTTTGAGGGTCTCGTTGAGGTAGGACCCAATCGTCAAGTCGAGGCTGATCACACCCACCACGAGACCTCCGGTCATGCCCACCAGATCGGCCAGGAGTGTCAGCATGGGGAGCACGACCATGACGGCTAGGGCGCGCGGCAAAACGAGGTAGCGCATGGGCCCGAACCCCATGGTGCGCAGGGCGTCGATCTCCTCGGAGACCTTCATGGTGCCGAGCTCGGCCGCGAACGCTGCGCCCGACCGCCCGCAGACGATGATCGCAGTCATCAACGGACCGAGCTCGCGGGTCACCGACACCCCCACCAGATCGGCCACGAAGATGTTGGCGCCGAACTGCCTGAGCTGCCCCGCTCCCTGAAAGGCCATCACGAAACCCACCAAGAAATTGATGAGGATGACGATGGGAACCGCGTCGGCCCCCGTCCTCTCCATGATGTGCGGGATCTCTTTCCAGTTGGCGGTGCGTGGCTCGCGCAAAAGGCCAACCAGCGCCAGGATCATGTCGCCGAAGAAACCCAGGATCTCCTTGACGGCCCCCAGGAAGCCAACGGTGGCTTCTCCGATCTGGTCGAAGCCGCTCTTCGGCTTGCGTCGCTGTCGACGTAGCGGAGCTTCGTGCCCGTGGTAAAGGCGTACAATCTCCTCGACCTTTCCGCGCGCTCCGACGAAATCGGAGGGCACGCCCCGCAGCTTGAGATCGTTTCGGAGGTGTACGAGGAGCGCCATCGTGCCGCCGTCGACCGACTCGACGCTCGACATGTCGAAATTCAGCGTCTCTCCCGGGGGGACCGTTTCGACCCGCTTTTGCAGCCTGGTCCACAACGGAGCGGCGTCGGCGAAGACGAGCGTTCCTTCGAGCTTCAAGACCGGAGCCGCAGCGACCGGCGCCACTAGCTCGATGCGTGACGGCCGCCGAGGCGAAAGCGTCAGCAATCGCTGATGTTTCCCCTGGGTCGTCGGCGCCACCGGTGTACTCCAAGGCAGGGTAACCACGAAAACCAGCATCCGACCTTCGGACTAAGGTCCACTTACCAGAAGCGGCGCCTCAGGCGGGTACGGCTCGAATGGTGGGAGCCGGTCGCCATGGAATGCGTTCGAACGCCCGCCCAAATTGGACTCCCACGTGGGCCATCGTTTCGAGGAGCTCGTCGGCCATCGCCTTCGGCTCGAGAGAGAAGAACTCCAAGACTCCAACGACCATGGGCCCCACCATCGCCGGCACCGCGACGATGGCTTTGACGCCCGCCGGGATGCTCTCGCGCGACCGCGAGAACGAAGCGTCGTCGGAAAGGAGCTGCCACACGGGCGCACCGCTCGCCCAGGCTCGGCTGGCAGCGCACTGGACCTTGTCGAGGGACAGGCGTTCCGTCTCCGTTTGCATCTGCTGGAGCAAAACCGGGTTTTCCGCATACCAGCAGTTGGTCGCCAAAAGACGCCGCGGTGGCCCGGGATCCACCACGAACACGTGACCCGCAATCCATCCCGTGTACTCGCAGATCTCCCTCATGAGGCCGGAGAGGGAATCACCAAATGAGCTCGCCTGGTTGGCGGCGACGGCGATACGGGTGTGCAAGGTGGCGCGCGCCATCTGCCGCAGCAGGGCGGCTTCGGCATTTTGCCGAGCCTCGTGCTGCGCGGTGAGATCTTTGATCTGCTCGATGAGGGCGAGGCGCGCCTTCTCGGCGTGCAGCAGCGCCTTCTCTTCCGATCGCTGCCCGTGCACGTAGTCGAGCGCAATGCCGCCCAGTGGCAACAAGTAGGCAAAGAGCTTCATTCCATGCGCGAAGAAGAAGCCCGCGTCGTAGAGTTTGGCCGAGCCGAACGCCATGAACGCCTGGGCGGCCACCTGCGGGACCATGCTCAGCATGAGCGCGTGGGAGACCAGCGAAGGGTATCGTTCGTAGAACCTCGGCAACGAATAGACGGCCGCGAAGGCGAAGAGCGCGAGCGACACCAGATCCGGCGCGCGACGAGCGACTCTGCTCGAGAAGAGCCCGCTCGAAAGATCAGGTAGCCGACTCGCCAGATACATGACGCCCACGCTGGCGATGCCCAGCCCGATGTTGAGCAGAGTCTGCGTGCGCACCCTGTTCGGAAGGCGGCCGTGAAGCAACAAGACCGAGCTAACCGTCAGACCAAGAGCCCCGTAGAAGCGACCGACGGCCCAGGTGAGCGGAATGAGCGTCGAGATCAACGTGGTCGATGGAAGCAGATCGATCGAAGCGAGCGCATGGATCGCATCGAGGACTCCTGCGAAGAGAAAAATGGGAGCGATGAGCGCCATCGTGGGGTTGGACCTGGTCGCTCCGAAATGCACGAACGCCAGGAAGCTCGTCGTGATGGCAGCGCACGCGGCCGTCCACTCGATGAGCCCGTGGAGGTAGAACGCCGTGGCCGACGACGTTCCATCGCCCCGCACGAACGAAAGTGACCCGCGCGGACCGAAAATGAACCACGCGAAGGGCAGCACCACGCAAGCAACCACCAGCGGAGGCACGATCGAGGGAAGCCTCGCCACTTCGCGGGTTGCGTGGGTGATCTCT
>JBBSDY010000345.1:0-5289 GCA_038240245.1 Polyangiales bacterium | reverse complement strand
CCCCACCCACTACCCCCCCAACAACCCCTTCACCTTCGCCAGCAAGGTCAGCGCCTCGAGCGGCGTCAACCTGTCAATCTCCACCGCCTTCAACATCTCCAGCACCGGGCTCGGAATGCTCTCCACGACGGGCGCGGGTGCGGCGAAAAGATCGAGCTGCGCCGCACCGGTCGCCGAGCGGCCGCGCACGCTCGCAAAGTGCCCCGACGGCAACGCTGCGCCGGCCTCGAGCGCCGCGAGAATCGTTTTCGCGCGGGCCAGAACTAGCTCGGGCAGGCCCGCAAGACGCGCAACCGCCACACCATAGCTTCGACTGGCCGCGCCCTTGGCGATCTTGTGAAAAAACACCACATCGCCAGCAAGCTCGCGCGCCGAGACAGAATAGTTGGCGGCGTGCGGATGCGTCGACAC
Source organism: Polyangiales bacterium (assembly GCA_038240245.1). Lineage (GTDB taxonomy): Bacteria > Myxococcota_A > Polyangia > Polyangiales > Polyangiaceae > DASWDH01. Next base: position 4,878 of record JBBSDY010000345.1, on the reverse strand, counting down.
GAGCTCGGTGAGCTCGTGGTAGTGCGTGGCGAACATCGCGCGACAGGCAATGGCGTCGTGCAAGTGTTCGGCGACCGCCCACGCGATGGCCAAGCCATCGTAGGTGCTCGTGCCCCTGCCAATCTCGTCGAGCACCACGAGCGAACGGCGCGTCGCGCGCTTCAAGATGTTTGCCGTCTCGCGCATCTCGACCATGAATGTGCTCTCGCCGCGGGCCACGTTGTCACTGGCGCCGACGCGGGAGAGCACACGATCCACCATCCCAATGCGCGCGCGGGCGGCAGGGACGTAGCTGCCCATCTGGGCCAGAATGACGGTCAGTGCAACCTGGCGCATGAGCGTCGATTTGCCGGCCATGTTGGGTCCGGTGACGAGCCACAGACGTTCGCCCTCGGTGTCGAGATGCACGTCGTTGGGAACGAACTGGCCAGCGGCGGCGAGCTCTTCGACCACGGGGTGCCGGCCTTCCTCGATGTCGATGGCCGTGCCAGCGTCGACGTCGGGCCGCACGTAGTCGCGGCGGTGCGCCACCTCGGCGAGTGCCGCATAAGCGTCCCACTCCGAGAGGCGCGCGGCGAGCTTGCGAATGCCATCGCCCAGCTTGCCCGTCTCCAGCACGAGCGCGCCGTAGAGCTCGCTCTCGCGCTCGCTGTGTTGCCCGTCGGCGTGGACGATGCGGTCCTGCAGATCGTCGAGCTCATCGTTGGTGTAGCGCTCGCCACCGGCAACGGTTTGTTTGCGCCGGAAGGAATCGGGCGCCTTCGACGCGTGCGATCGCGTGACCTCGATGTACCAGCCGAAGACTCGCGTGTAGCGAATCTTGAGCGTCGGAATGCTCGCGCTCTCGCGCAGCTTGGCCTCGAGGGCGAGGATCATTTGCGATCCCTGCTCCTTCAGAAGGCGCGTCGCATCGAGCCGCGCGTCATAGCCCTCGCGGAAGATGCCGCCGTCGCGTGCAAGTGGCGGCGGGCGATCGACGAGCGCGCGCGACAGCTCGGCGGCCAGCGCGGCCATCGTATCGGGGGGATCGCTCGACAGGCCGAGCGCCTCGCGCGACGCAGCGTCGGGGATCTTCATGATAGCATCGATCGCGCTGGGAGCCGCGAGCAAGCCATCGCGCAGCGCGCCGAGATCCTTCGGAGTGGCCTCGCCGAGCGCCGCCCGCACACCCAGGCGCTCCATGTCACCCACCAGCGAGAGCCTCGAGCGAAGCTCGGCGCGGGCGAGCGGATTTCGCACGAACACCTCGACGGCGTCGAGCCTTCGACGAATGGCGGCCACGTCGAGCAAGGGCGCCAGCAGCCAACGGCGCAGTACGCGCGCGCCCGGCGGCGTGCACGTCTCGTCGAGGATCGCCAGAAGCGAGCCGGTGCGTGCGCCGTCCATCGCGCGCACGAGCTCGAGGTGGGTCTGGGTGACCTCGTCGAGCTGGAGCATGGCGCTCGGATCCCACGCCGCCACGCGCTTGACCGGCAGTACGACGCCGGGATTGCAGCGCTGGGCAAAGCGAAGAACCCGCGCCGCGGCCATGACCGCCACGGGCGTCACCGCGCTCTCGGCATCGCTCGCTCCGGTCGCGCCGAGCACGTCGATGAGCACCTGTCCCCCATCGGCCGCGGGCATCGTTTCGTCGCTGCGAAGAGCTGCGCGCGGCGCCGTTCGGCGTGCAAGCTCGACGAGATCGCCCATGCCCTCGGGAATGAGCAGCTCGCGCGGATCGAGCCGTGACAGCTCGCCCACCAGGGCCGAAGCATCGTCGAGGGTGGCTGCGGCTAGCTCGCCCGTCGACAGATCGAGCCGCGCAAGACCGATGCTGCTCGCGCCCTCCAGGCGATCGATGGCGCACAGGTAATGGTTGGCGCGCCCGTCGAGCTGCTCGCCGTCGGTGATGAGCCCCGGCGTCAGCACGCGAACCACGGCCCGAGGGACGATGCCGCGCGTCTTGGCGGGATCGGCCATCTGCTCGCACAGAGCCACCTTGTGGCCGAGCGACAGAAGCCGAGCGATGTAGCTCGCGGCGGCGTGGTGAGGGACGCCGGCCATGGGAACCTCGTCGGGGGCGCCCTTGTTGCGGCTGGTGAGCGTCAGATCGAGCGCGCGCGAGGCCACGACCGCGTCGTCGTTGAACATCTCGTAGAAATCGCCCATCCGAAAGAAGAGGATGGCGTCGGGGTGCGCCACTTTCGCCGCCTGGTATTGGCGCATGACCGGGGAGAGCGGCTTTTTGGCTCGCTGCTGGCCGTACACGACGGAGACTGTACTCTCAAAAGATCGATTGCGTAGCGGCGATCCGTTGCAGATCGAACAAGATGAGCCCTTGCGACGTCGCGTCGGGGATGGCCAGCTGCGACAGGCCTCTAACGAACGAGATCGCCTGCGGCGTGACGAGTGAGTTGCCCGAGAGCGACACGGCCATCGGCGCAAACCCGCCCACCTCTTGAAAGGCGAACGACATGTCTCTCTGCAGGCAAGGCCCATCGCATTTTAGCTGCTGCGGATCCCACACCACGAACTTCAGCGCCTCGTTTTTGAAGAGTGGCAGGTCGGGCGGGAGCCCCGGATCCGGCGGCTCGTTGGGTACCGCAGAGCCGGCGGGTCGGCGTGCAACCCTGCCGTTTCGGAGCGCGAGGTTGGGATCGCACGAAACAACGCACGCCGCGGTCGAAGAATCGGAAGCATTGGGATCGGGGATCAGGTGGTGCTCGAAGCTTGCGACCGATCCGTTGACGACCCACTGGCTGCCGCCGCGCACGGCGTAGGTGACAGGATAGGGAAAGCAACACGTCAGGGGCGCCGCGCCAGGGCCCGACGATGCGAAGCTGGGCTCGAGATCGAGCCGATCTTGAAACGATTTCGTTACCAAGAGATCGCGACGCAGCCACGTCTGGTTCGGATCCAGGCCGCGATCCGTGATCTGTTTTTCGGAGCTCACCACGACGGGCAGGGCGGGTGTGCCGTACTGGGCGAGGCAGCTACCCGGGGTGCAAATGTTGGCGACGCTGCCCCAGTACGCGTCGGCGGGGTCGATGAGGACGTCGAGGATCTGCACGATGTCGCCCGAGGTGATGCCCTGCCCTTGCGATTTGGCGAGATCTGCGCCCTGCGCCCCATGATCGCAGAATCCCGCGTCGGAATCGAACAACGTGAAGTGCGACGGAGCGCTTCCCCCCTCGCAAGCGACCGTGGGGCTCCCGACCTGTTTCGCGCACTCGAGCCTTCCTCGGCGCGAGGCAAGCCAACTCGACAGGACTCCCTCGAACGTGATGGTCCAGGCCTGGTCGGAGTGGGCGCGCGGCTCCGTGAGATCGAACGCCACCCAGTTGCGGCTGGCGACGGGATCGCTCGACACGGGCTTGTCGGTACCTGCCTTGTACGGAGTCGGGCAGAAGTCGGCCGCGGTGGTGGTGCCTCCGCTGACGTTCGCTAGGAAGAGGTCTTCTTGGGGAGGCTGCTTTGCCGTATCCAAGCTGCACGAGCACGCGTTGCCGCCGAGGCAGGGCCCGAGGAGCTTCGGTCGCGTCAAAGCTCCATCGGTGGTGGGATCGACCGACAGAACCGTCCCGTCCTTGTCACGGAGCAAAGGAAACGTCTGCATGGCCGGTGCGTGGCGTCCGGCGTCATCGAGGTTGGAGATGTAGAGCGACGAACGAGCCCGGTGACGCTCGACGACGTGGCAGCTCACTTCCTGGCTCGCGGCGGGAAATGCAATACTTTGGTCCGTTCCGTCCGGCTTGCCCGCGCACCCGAGCCTTTTATCGTCGGTGTTCAAGGGGCGACGGCAGGCGGCATCGTAGTCATCGAGATCGATGACCATCACCTGGGCCGTCGCGAGCACCAAAAATCCAAACGTCCCGCGCAGCGTTCGAGGGCCCGCGCCGAGGCTTAGGAACCCAGTCGGTGCGTAGGGATGGGACGGATCGTTCACGTCGAAGCTCTTCACGGGATCGCACTTCAGACCGCGGGGCACTTGACCGACGTTCGCCACCCGCTGCTCTTGCGGTATTTCTTGTGTTCCGAAGGTGAGGCTCTGCACGGCCGCTCCGAACGCCATGCGGTCGGGCGGCTCGACCTGGTTGTGCGCGATGTCGGGCCGAAGCAGCGGGGTACGATCCGTCGACCCTTCGCTCACATCGAAGATCATGACGCTGCCGTTGTCCTTCAGATCGACCGCGTACACGAAGCGCTTGCGATCGGTGGTGAGAGGGCTCACCGCAAGAGGGCCGGTGAGGACGGCGCGCCCCAGATCGGCGCGCGCGATCGGCAACAAGGCAGGCTGCAGAGAAAGATGGCAGGGATCGGTCGCGTCGACGACATGGATCGCCGAAACCCCGTCGTCGGAAACGAAGATTCTACCGTCGTCGGCGTAGGCCATCGACGAAAGGTGGACGGTCTTGCCAAACGGAGCGGACGATTCCTTGCGACCGCTGCAAAGCACACCGGTCGCCCCGCCGTCCGCGCCATCATCGGCCAGCGCGGCGTCTTGCGGGCCGCCCTCGGCTGCGCCGCCTTCGTCGGCACTGGCGGCGCCACTCGCGTCGGTACTGATCGCGCCGCCTTCATCGACGCTGGCGGTGTCGCCGGCGTCAGCGCTGACGGCGTCGCCCGCGTCGGAGCTCACGGCGCCCGAGGAGCGGGCGGCCATCGCCGTGCTCGCCGGGCCCGAAAGCGGCACGTCCTTCGTCAGATCGAGCGTACTTTCGATGGGACACGCGTCGAAGGTTCCCGGGGCGCGGGCGAGGAGCTCCTGGGCGTCGATCACCACCATCTGCCGCAGCTCGGGCAGTGTGACGACGAGCTTGAGCGGCCCGTACAGTGCCGTCTCGGCGGCCAGACTGTATCCGGCACGAACGTCCGACGGCTTGGTGACCGGCATCGATG
>JBBSDY010000344.1:0-5295 GCA_038240245.1 Polyangiales bacterium | reverse complement strand
GAGTCGCGCGGCGCGGTGCGCATGGGCACGCTGCCTCATAGCAACGTGCCCATCTACTTTCTCGAGCACCATCACTACTTCGATCGGCCCTACCTCTATGGGCCTCCTGACCAGAGCTACAGCGACAACCTCGAGCGCTTCACGTACCTTTCGCGCGGCTCACTCGAGCTCTGCAAGGCGCTTGGGTTCGCGCCCGACATCGTGCACGCCAACGACTGGCAGACGGCGCTCTTGCCGGTGTACATCAACACCGTGGAGTGGTCGAAGCCGCTGCACGCCGCGGCCAGCGTCTACACCATCCACAACCTCGCCCACCAGGGAGTGTGGAGCGACGGCGCGCTCTCCATCACGGGACTGGGGCGCGAGCACTACCGCCCGCGCGAGTTCGAGCACTTCGGCACGATGAACCTCACCAAGGCCGCGCTCTACCACAGCACACTTCTCACCACGGTGAGCCCCACTTACGCGCAAGAGATCCAAACCACCGCCCACGGATTCGGTCTCGACGGCGTTCTGTCCGAGCGCAAGGCCGATCTCTTCGGCGTGCTCAATGGCATCGATCTCGAGGAATGGAGCCCCGAGACCGATGGGCACATCAAAAAAGGTTTCTCGCGTTCTGATTTGGCGGGCAAGCTCGAGTGCAAGAGAGCGCTGCAAGCCGAGGCTGGCCTGCCGGTGCGCGACGATGTGGCGCTCTTCGGCCTGGTGGGGCGTCTCACGCCGCAAAAAGGAGTCGACGTTCTCGCGCAGATCCTGCGCGGGCTACTCGAGCTCGACCTGCAGATCGTCCTTCTCGGCAGCGGCGATCCCGAGGCCGAGCGCTACTTCAGCCACGTATCGTCGCTCCGGCCCGATCGCTTCCGGGCGTTCATCGGTTTCGACAACCCGCGCGCCCACCGCATCGAAGCGGGCTCCGATTTCTTTCTCATGCCCTCGCGTTTCGAGCCTTGCGGGCTCAACCAGCTCTATAGCTTGCGCTATGGCACGCTGCCCATCGTGCGCGCGACCGGCGGTCTGGCCGACACCGTCGTGCAGTACGACGAGGCCTCGGCCACGGGCACTGGGTTCGTCTTCCACGATCTGACCGCGGGCGCCCTCTACGACGTGATCGGATGGGCCCTTTCGACCTGGTACCATCGCCCCTTGCACATCGAGAAGATGCGTCAGCAGGCGATGAAGCAGGACTTTTCGTGGGATCGCTCGGCCGAAGCCTACGAGCGAATTTACCACGCGGCTTACGAGAGACGGCGCGGACACCCCTTGTCGGCTCGCGCGCCTTCGTAGGTTAGCGTGCGAACTCCACGGCGACACGCGCGCCGCCGCCCTTGCGGTTGGAAGCGAAAACACGGCCGCGGTGGGCTTCGGCGATCTTCTTGACGAGGGCGAGCCCAAGCCCCACCGACTGTGTTTCGGCCGGGTTCGAGGCGGGACCCTTGTAGAAGGGCTCGAACACGAGATTCTCTTCGCCGGGAGCAAAGCCGGGGCCCTGGTCCTCGACCACGAACGATACGAAGCCGGGACGTGACTCGATACGCAGCGCCTCGACTCCGCCGGCATGGCGCTTGGCGTTCTCGAGCAGGTTGGAGACCGCGCGTGCGACCAGCGTCGCGTCTCCCTCGAACTCGACGGGCTCGCCTGGAGCCGTAAGTCGCGACGCGTCGACCGAGGCGCGCTCGAGGGCTGTCTTGCCGACAGCGACGGCTTCGAGCTTGCTGGCGGTGAGCGCGGTGAAGTCGATGCGCGAGCTGGCCAGCAGATCACTGACCAGGGCATCGATTTCGGTGACCTCGCGCTCGAGCTGGGTGAGATCACCGAGCGAGTCCTTCGCGTCGGCGAACCGTGCCATGTTCGACTCCGCCTTTTCGCGCGCGAACTCGATGAGCAGCCGCATGCGCGACAGCGGCGTGCGGATCTCGTGGGAGACCGTGGCCAGAAGAGCGCGCTGATCGGCGAGCTGCTTCTCGATGCGGGAGGCCATCTCGTTGATGACGTGGCCGACGACACGAAATTCCATCCCGTGCCGGTGGGACAGGTGGACGCGGCTCTTCAAACGGCCATGTCCGATGTCCTCGGCCACGCGCGCCAGCTCGCGCAGGGGCCGAACCAGGCGCCGCGCAATGGCGCCGGATGCGCCCCAGAGCATGATCACGGCCACGATGATCGGAATCAGAAACCGGGGTCCGTGGTGGGGCTCGTCGCACACTTGCACCGAGCCAAAGGGCCGGCCGTCGCGCTCGATCTTGGCGGTGAGGGTCCCCTTGTCACAAGCTGTGCCGAACGTCGCGAGAGTGGCGTTGTCGGAATCGGCCAGGCGTACGCTGAGACCGAGATCGCGGTTCACCGAGGCCGCCAGCGCCGCGCGGCGATCGGGCTGGTCCCAGACCTCGGTGAACTGATGGGTGAGAAAAACCCGCGCTCGATCGTACCCCGCCGGTCCATAGAGCGAGCCGGACCGCAGAGACACCAAGAGAACCACCACCGTCGTCAGGGCGATGGAGATTCCGAACCAGAGAAAGATCTTTCGATGGAGTCGGCCTCGAAAATAGAAGCCCAGCATGTCCGCGTCAGATCCTTGCTGCCCTGCGACTCACGAGCGATCCTTCACGAGAACGTACCCCACGCCGCGGATGGTTTTGATCTTCTTGGGCGAGCGGGGATCGTCGCCCAGCTTCTGGCGAAGGTGCGAGATGTGGACATCGACCGTACGATCGCCCACCGTCACGGCACCCCGGCCTGCCTCGCTCAAGATGGCGTCGCGCCCGACGACGCGCCCCGCACGGCGGGCCAGACCGAGCAAGATGTCGAACTCGATGCCGGTGAGCTCGATTTCGCGCCCGTCGACGTCCACCTTGTGACCCGGTACGTCGATGGAGATCTCGTTGACGATCACGACCTCGGACTGGGCGGCGGGGTTGGCCCTTCGCAGCACCGCGCGCAGGCGCGCCACCAGCTCGCGCGGCCCGAACGGCTTGGCAATGTAATCGTCGGCGCCCAGCTCGAGCCCGACCACGCGATCGGTCTCGTCGCCCTTGGCGGTGAGCATCAAGATGGGCACCCGACTCTTTTGTCGGATGCGGCGGCACACCTCGAGGCCATCCATACCCGGCATCATGATGTCGAGCAGCACGACGTCGAAGGTCTCGGTTTCCAATGCCGAGAGCCCCCGTTTTCCGTCGGGGGCTCCCGTCACGTTGAAGCCGTTCTGCTCGAGGTACGTCAAGAGCAGCTCGTGCAATCGTCGGTCGTCGTCGATGAGTAGTACCCGGGGCATGGTCTCACTCTGGCGCGGGCAGGGGAGCCCTGGGCGCGGCGGGTCCGGATTGTGCCCGATTCGCTGCATCCACGCAGACGTCGGCGACGTGTCGCTCGAAGGCTTCGCGATGACAGCGATGGTAGCGCATGCCGTAGATAGCAGAACCGTATCCAAGAACCGTTCCCAGAGCCAAGACTGTGATGCTGATGGATCTTCGCATGGTCGTCTTCCTTTCTCAGCAGTAGCCGCGCGCCCAGCCTGATTCGATCATGTCGGCCAACAGCTTGCGCTGCCGATCGTCGAGAACACCGTGGATCTTGCCCAGCGTCGAACCGACCGCGGCGCGCATCCTGTGCGAGGCGTCGTCGAGTCGGCCGCCCGCGGCGTTCAAGGCGGATTCGTCGAACGCCGGCCCCGAGATGGTACGAGCGAGGTCGCCCCGCGTCTCCTTCACGGTGCCGCGAAGCTCCCGGGCCGAGTCCTTGAGCTCGTCCAGGGCGCCCATGATGGCCTTCTCCTGGCTCGGCGTTGCATCGAGTCGCCCCAGGATCCCGAAAAGAAACCCACGGCCCCGCCGCCCGCCACCACCGCATCCGTAGCCACCGCCGTGGCCGTACCCGCCGTGGTGATGAAAGCCGCCGGACCAGCGTCGTCGGGTGAGCACCCGGACGAGCCCGATCAAACAAACTGTGCCAACCAAGATACCGATGAACATGAGAGCCTCCTTGGAGCCCTCCTGTCGGGCTCGGAGCACAAGGTGTTGCCCCCCCGTTAAGCGCGTACGGTGCCTTGCGTGAAGAAATGTTAAGCAGAGGGACTCATGTCCAGCGCGGCCGCCCTCGGGGAGGGCAAGAAGGTGATTTTCCGTTCGCCAGCGGCCGCGTCGCGAATCGAGCAGGGCGTACAGTTCGTCTTGTCGGCCGGCCGCGCCGCCGAAGTGCTCATCGTGGGGGCGTCGGCCGATGCGGCCGCGCACATCGCGCGAACGGCCGCTGCCTCGGTCGGGGCGGTGTTCGGTTGGCATCGGTTCACGTTGGCGCGTCTGGCGGGCGCTCTGGCGGCGCGAGCTCTCGGCGAGCGTGAGCTGACGCCGGTCGGACCGCTGCCTCTCGAAGCCACCTGCGCGCGCATCGTGCATCGACTGGGTGCGTCCGGACTGGGTCGCTTCGCTTCGATCGCCGACCGGCCGGGGCTACCACGCGCGCTCGGGCGGACGCTCGACGAGCTTCGCATGGCGGGCCTCTCGCCCGACCAGGTACCGGATCAAGACGTGGCGCGCCTGCTGGCCGCCTACGAGAGCGAGCTCGCCGCCGGCAGCCTGGTCGACCGCGCCGAGGTCCTGCGCCTGGCAACGCTCGCGGTGACGACTGGTGATCGAACCGATGTCGTCGGCAACCCACTTCTGCTGCTCGATGTGCCGGTACGAAACGAGCGCGAGCGCGAGCTCTGCGCAGCGCTTGCCTGGCGAGCCAGTCGTCTCTTGATGACGGTTCCGACCGGTGACGAGAGGACACTGCGCCTGTCTGCCTTCGATGGCGTCGAGATCGTCGACGACACGCGCGATGAGCGCACGGCGCTCGCTCGTTTGCAGAAGGGTCTCTTCTCGGCGACGGCCGAGCCGGGGAGCACCGAGCAAGACGTGGTCATCCTCTCGGCCCCCGGCGAAAGCCGTGAGTGCGTGGAGATCGCTCGTTTGCTCCAGCGCGAGGCGGAGCACGGCGTTCCCTTCGATCGCATGGCGGTCTTGCTCCGCTCACCGCTCACCTACCGGGCCCACCTCGAAGAGGCGCTGCGCCGCGCGAGCATCCCTGCTCACTTTGCGCGCGGAACCATCCGACCCGATCCTGCGGGTCGAGCGTTTCTCGCCCTTCTCGCGTGCGCCGCCGACGGCCTCTCGGCGCGGCGCTTCGCCGAGTACCTCTCTCTTGGCGAAGTCGCCGATGCGACCGTCGAAGGAAATCCTCCCCCGCCGGCGGCGGAATCCGAAAGATGGTTTCCGCCCGACGAAGAGCTCGTTCCCGATGCCATGGTGCGCGCTGCTT
>JBBSDY010000343.1:0-5297 GCA_038240245.1 Polyangiales bacterium | reverse complement strand
CCTAGAGCTCCGGGTCTCTTGCATCGCGCGCTCGCCTGCGCGAGGGTCGCTCCTGCCGTGAGTCTCACCCGCCACCTCGCTGCGTATTTCGATTCCGCCGTTCGGTCCCGCGGCGAGGGCTATGCCCGGGGGGGTCGCGTGATGATTCTCCGAGGCTCTCCCACAGCCGTTTCGGCGTCAGCCCAAGGAACCGAGCGCTACGCGGTGACGATCGAAGTGCACGGTCCCAAGCTCGTCGCATCGTGTCAGTGTCCCTACGCGGAGAGCGAATTGTGCAAACACATCTGGGGGGCCCTCAAGGTGGCCGAACGCGAAGGGCACCTGTCGCGAACATTGCGAACTTCATCCGTGCGATTGACCGCGCCTTCGAGCGAGGCATTCACGCGGACCGACGCGACGCCAGCCAACGACAGTGCGTTCGATCTCGAAGACGAGCTTCTGGTCCCGCACCCGGGCTCTACCACGGCGAAAGGGCGATCGGCCGGCCGGGCTTGGGTACACCTCGTCAGCGACGCGCAGAGCCATGCCCGCCGTACTCTGGAAGGACAGACGCGTTGGGCGAACCGCGACATCGTCTACGTCATCGGATCCGCGAGCTCGACGTCCGGGGGGAGCCTTCCGATCCAGGTCTTCGAAAAGGCGCAAGGCAAGGCCCAATGGAAGGCGCTTTCGATTCCACCGAGCGGCACGCCATTCCTGCCGCGTGAGGATGATCGACTGTTGCTCGGTCTTTTCGCGTCACGGCAGGTCACCTCTGGCTACGGGACATCCTACGAGTCACCGATTCCCTCGCGCATCGCGTTGCCGGTCGCTACTGCCATGCCGATCCTTCTCCAGGTGCTTCGAACAGGGCGCACCTACTGGGGGGCGCCGCCCGAAGGCGACTCACCGGCAAAGCCCATCAAATTGGACGACGGACCCGAATGGGAACCCAGGATCGATGTGGATGCCGGTCGAGAGGGCGGTGTCGAGCTGCGTGGCTTTCTCACACACGTGGAAGCGAGAAGATCGACGTGGTCACACCGGACCTCATCGTGCCAGGCGGTCTCGTCGTGTTCCGGGGAATCGCCGCGAGATTTCGAGACGAGGGAACGTCTGCTTGGATCCAGCTGCTCAGGGTGCAAGGGGTGCTCGAGGCTTCGGCAGCGCAAACCGAGACACTTCTCAATGAGCTGTTTGGGTGCCCTGCGCCTCTCGGGATCGACTTTTCTCCGGAGATAGGGCTCGAACAGACTCAGGTCGTTCCTATCATGGTCGCTTCCTTCCATACCCCGCGTCATGGGGCCGACGGTTTTCGGGTCGAAGTCGCAGCGGACTACGACGGTACCCATGTCGCCCTGGATACAGCCGGAAACGCGGCGGTCGATGCCCAACGACGTCGGCTCATCTTGCGCGACGCGGCGGCCGAAGCGAGCGCCAGGGCACTGCTCTCCGAAGTGGGTGCGCGACCGGTTACCTCGTGGCGCGCAATCAGCGCACAACCCGAGCACCACGTCGCTGCCGGGCGCTTTCCCGCCGCCGTTCGAACGCTGGTGGCCCGCGGCTGGCGAGTCACCGCCGACGGCAAGGCGCAGCGTACCGGCACGGATCTACAGATCGACGTGACGAGTGGCATCGATTGGTTCGACGTATCCCTGCGAGCCGACTTCGGCGAGGCCAGCGTTTCGATGGCCGAGTTGCTTGCCGCGCTGCGACAACGCCGCACGACCGTCACGCTCGGCGACGGCAGCGTGGGGATGATCCCCGAAGAATGGCTCGAGCGCTGGGGCTTCGTCGTTTCAGCGGGCATGGTGATCCAAGATCGACTGCGGTTTCGCCGCGGCCAGGCGGCGATGCTCGACGTCCTGCTTGCTGAACGATCCGAAGTCCATTGCGACGAAGCGTTCAGCGCCTTGAGGCGCGAGATCTCCAGCTTCAAGACCATCGAGGCGGACGAGGTTCCGCGTGGCTTCGTCGGCACCTTGAGATCGTACCAGCTCGACGGGCTCGCCTGGACGCGGTTTCTTCGGAGGCTGGGCTTCGGCGGTTGCCTGGCCGACGACATGGGCCTTGGCAAAACCGTGCAGGTGCTGGCCATGTTGCTTGCCCGCAAGGCCGAGCAGAAGAATCGCGGCCCCTCGCTCGTCGTGGTTCCACGCTCCTTGATGTTCAACTGGCGCGAGGAAGCGCAGCGCTTCGCCCCGAGTCTGACAGTGCTCGAGCACGACGGCCTCTACCGCGATGCACCGGGAGAGCACTTCGACTCCTACGACCTCGTCCTTGCAACCTATGGAACGCTGCGCCGCGATGCGGCTGAGCTCGCCCGGATCGAATTCGACTACGTGATCCTCGACGAGGCTACAGCCATCAAGAACGCCGGATCGGTGGCCGCAAAAGCAGCGCGGCTGCTCACCTCACGTCACAAGCTCGCACTGACCGGTACGCCGATCGAAAATCATTTGGGCGAGCTGTGGTCGCTCTTCGAATTCTTGAACCCGGGCATGTTGGGGACGGCCAGCGTCTTCAAGAAATTGGCGCGCTCGAGGCTCGAGCTCGACGAGCCCACCAGGGCGCTTCTGGTGCGAGCGCTACGGCCCTTCATTCTGCGGCGCACCAAGGGCCAGGTAGCCAAAGAGCTGCCGGCTCGCGTCGAGCAGACGGTTGTCTGCAATCTCGAGCCGAAAGAGCGTGTGTTCTACGACGAGCTTCGGGCCCACGTTCGCGACTCGCTAAAGAAACGGGTCGCACGCGACGGCATCGCCCGCTCGACCGTTCATATCCTCGAGGGCCTATTGCGCTTGCGGCAGGCAGCCTGCCATCCCGGTCTCGTCGACAAGGTCCGCGATCACGAGTCGAGTACCAAGCTCGACGTGTTGTTCGAGCGCCTCGACCAGGTGCGCGACGACGGCCACAAGGCGATCGTGTTCTCACAGTTCACGTCGTTGCTCGCTCACGTGCGCCGCCGCCTCGACGCCGAAAGCGTGAGCTACGAGTATCTCGACGGCTCGACGCGCGATCGCAAGGGCGCCGTTCTTCGCTTCCAAACCGATCCGCGATGTTCGGTCTTCCTCGTCAGCTTGAAAGCGGGAGGCGTGGGGCTCAACCTGACCGCCGCGCAGTACGTGTTCCTGCTCGACCCGTGGTGGAACCCAGCGGCCGAAGCACAAGCGATTGATCGGGCCCATCGCATCGGGCAGACCGAGACCGTGTTTGCCTACCGACTCATCGCGCGTGACACGGTCGAGGAAAAAGTGGCCGAGCTGCAGCAGCGCAAACGCGCGCTCGCCGATGCTCTTTTGAGCGAAAGCAGCGGGGGGCTGAGGGGTCTCACCCGGGGCGACCTCGAAGTTCTACTTTCGTGAACCCGAAGGCGGGAGAGAAGGACGAGCAATGGGGATCGCGGCGTCAAGCGGCTGAGAGCGTTGTTCGAGCTCCGGGTGTTCTCCTGGTCGGGATTTGCCCCTCGGCTCGAACGTGACTCCGGATTTTCAATAAAGATTTCTGTAGGTTAACAGATTCGCACTTATGCGCATTCGCACGGGGACTCGCTCGCGATCACCGTGGCGCCATCGCGCTTCCCCCAATTTGACCGGCTTCAAACCCACATAGCTGCCCGGGGCGACACCATGCACTCGGTCGGACCTCCCGGGGCTCACTCGGCTGCGGGCACGTCGGTTTGCGTACCATCTTCCCAGGTTGGATCTCGCGCACGGGCCGGCCGCGGCGCGGTGGTCGCCTGCCCAAGGCGGATGAGGATCTCGCGGGCCACGTCCGGTTCCGTGATCGCCGCGAGCACGCGCAGACGTCCTTGGCACTGCGAACATTCGAGAACGTCGGTGGCGTGCGTTCTCCGCATCAGCGTCGCCCAGTCGAGCCTTGGCGAGGTGCAGAGCAGGAGGCCGCCGAGCAGACGGTTCCAGTGACGGATAGGGAGCATGTTCGGTGGCAGGTCGCCGTCCGCGCCGAACGTCACCACGGTCGCGGTTTCGGAGGGCGAAGACACGGACGTTGGCGATGAGCTGGTGATCAGGTTGCCGAGCCTGACCGCGGGCGTAGTCACGCCCTTCTGATCGCAGGGCAACGTGTGCGAGGCGACCGTCGATCCTGCGGTTGGCGTCCGCGTGCCCGACGACGTCGCTCGATCAGGATGGCGTGCATTCCTTGCGTGTTTCTCAGCAGCCCGTCTCGAGCCACACTTGTTGGGCAACCATGCAAGGGGGCGAGGGACCACGCGCGCACGATGAGGCGAATTCGGTGCAAGCACTCCGTGGTACCGAACGAGGGGAAAGCGCGGTGGCGGAATCAGAGCGCTCGCGCGGGCAAGAAATTCGAGGGGGGTCATGAGGCGGTGCGTTGTACGCCGGCTCCGCGGCGCTTTGACCTGGTACGCAACGCGGTTATCCGGGAGAGTCGAGAGCCGCTTGAGCGCGAAGCAGGGACGCAGCGCGTAGCGACAGAGCCTCTCCCGACCGTCGTCGTCCGAGGCAGGGATGTGGACGCCGGCGTGAAGGTTGAACCGCTCGTGCTCCGCGGTGAACCGTTGCTGGCGGTGGCTCCATCGGGCTTCGTCGTGATCGTCGGGGGCGGGTGTTGGACTACCCGCCGATCCGAAGCCGCCCGGCGCAAGGGCCACATGCGCGCATGCGTCAAGGGATGTCGCCGTCTCGGGCACATTGGAACGCTCTTCGCGCACGCGCTCGTCGAGCAGGCCCTTGCGGCCAAGCCAGCGGACGACGCGCCGGGCCACATGACGCACGATGCGCTCGAGACACTCACGATTTGGCGGCTCGGCGGGGTGGAAGCGGGTCGTGCCCTCGTCGAACGTGAAGACTCCATCGAGCCAGATGACGTGGAGATGGGGGTTCAAGTTGAGGCTTCCACCAAATCGTTGAACGCAAGTGACGGCGCCGGCCCGTGGGGACCCGACACCCGAGCGGCGCCGGTAGTCAGCGGACACCGTCTCAAAGAAGATGCGCGCGACGGCCGTCAGCACGTCGGCCCGGAAGGCCACGAGCCGCCGTAGCTCGAACGGCAAGGACAAGACCCACTGGCGCACGGGGACGTTCGGCGCGACGCGATCAACGAGGTGAGCTGCGGTGTTGCACATTCGTCGCGCCGAGCAGCTGGGGCAAATTCCACGATTTTTGCACGAGAACGCCACGAGGAGGTGGTGCCCACACTTTTCGCATTTGCAGCGCAATGTCACCGCCGGTCCCCCAGGGTCCCATTTCCACCGGTATCACCGGTGCCCGGGCCTGACCGCGGTGGCCTAGCGCATCAGGCGTGCGGCTGTGCGCTTTCCATCTCGAGCTGCCTTT
>JBBSDY010000342.1:0-5297 GCA_038240245.1 Polyangiales bacterium | reverse complement strand
GCCCTCGGCATAGGCGGGTATCCCCGCGGTCGCATCGTCGAGATCTACGGTCCCGAATCGGGCGGCAAGACGACGCTCACCTAGCACGCCATCGCCGAGGCGCAGAAGTTGGGTGGCGTGGCCGCGTTCATCGACGCCGAGCACGCCTTCGACGTGACCTACGCGCGCGCCATCGGCGTCGACACCGAGCGGTTGCTCGTCAGCCAGCCCGACACCGGCGAACAGGCACTCGAGATCTGCGAGATGCTCACCCGCTCGGGCGCCGTCGATCTCGTGGTTATCGACTCGGTGGCAGCGCTCACGCCCAAGGCCGAGATCGAAGGCGACATGGGCGACGCACACATGGGCCTGCAGGCCAGGCTCATGAGCCAGGCCCTGCGCAAGCTCACCGCCGTGGCGCACAAGACCGACACCACCATCATCTTCATCAACCAGCTGCGGCAAAAGATCGGCGTGGTCTTCGGCAACCCCGAGACCACCACCGGCGGCAACGCGCTCAAGTTCTACGCGAGCGTGCGCCTCGACGTGCGGCGCATCGGCCAGGTCAAGGTCGGTGAAGATGCCATCGGCAATCGCACCAAGGTCAAGGTCGTCAAGAACAAATGTGCTCGGCCCTTTCAGCAAGCCGAGTTCGAGATCCGCTGGGGAACCGGCATCGATCCCGCGGCCGATCTGCTCGATCTCGCCATCTTGCGGGGCGTCATCGACAAGAGCGGTGCTCACCTCACGTTCGACGGAGAGCACGTCGGGCACGGCCGCGAAAAGGCGCGCGAGGCCTTGCTGGTCAACACCGAGATGTCCACGGCTCTGCGCGGGGCCGTCCTGGCCGCCGCCACCAATGGCCGCGGCGCACCGAGCGAGCTGGCCGCCGAGGCGTAAGCCAGCCGCGATCCGCCCCTCTCTCGACCGGCGAGAGAGGGGCAGCTGCAGGGCGCGCCAGTAGTGCGACGGCCGCGATTGCTGGTCCGCAACCTGCGTCGATGGGTCTAGGGCAACAACACCAGCTTGCCCGTCGTGGCTCGGCCTTCGAGGGCCCGGTGGGCCTCGGCGGCTTCGCGGAGGGGAAAGGTTGCCCCGATTCGCACTTTCAGCGTCCCGCTCGCCACCCACGAGAGCACCTCGCCGGCACGCGCCACCAGCTCGTCGCGCGTCGCAACATAGTGAGCGAGGTTCGGGCGCGTCAGAAAGAGCGAACCCTTGGCATTGAGAAGCTGCGGATCGAACGGCGGGACCGTACCACTCGACCCACCGAAGAGCGCGAGCATGCCTCGCGGGGCGAGCGAGCCGAGGCTCTTGTCGAATGTCGTCTTGCCCACCGAATCATAAACGACGTCGACGCCTCGACCGCCCGTCAGACGGCGCGCTTCCGCTTCGAAATCTTGCTGCGTGTAGAGGATGACGTCGTCGGCGCCCGCGCCGCGAGCGAGAGCGGCTTTCTCTTCGGTGGACACGGTCCCGATCACGCGCGCTCCGGCCATCTTGGCCATCTGACACAGCAAAAGTCCGACGCCTCCCGCGGCGGCGTGAACCAGACAGGTCTGGCCGGCTCGCAGGACGAACGTCGAACGGGTCAGGTAGTGTGCGGTCATCCCCTGGAGCATGACGGCCGCCGCCATCCGCGGCTCGACGGACGCCGGCAAAATCACGGCCCGCGCCACCGGCACGACGACGTGCGTTGCGTAGCTTCCACCGAAGGCGCCGCTGCCCGACCGGTCGGTCCACGCGACCCGATCGCCGGAGCGAAAGCCGGTGCTCTCGGACCCGACCTTCTCGACGACGCCTGCAGCTTCGACCCCGAGAGTCGCCGGCAGGGGCATCTTGTAGATCCCTTTGCGAAAATACACGTCGATGAAGTTCACCCCGGCGGCTTCGATGCGCACCAGGATTTCGCCGGGCCCCGGCTCGGGCGTGGCCAGCTCGGTCCACTTCATCACTTCGGGTCCCCCGGTTTCGGTGATCTGAATGGCGTGCATTTGTCGTCTCCCTGTTGTCTCATGCTACTTCGAACAGGCCCGCCGCCCCATGCCCCCACCGATGCACCTGGTGATGACCACGTATTTCACCAGTTAACCACGACTCGGCCGGCACGATAGGGGAGCCAGGCTCGCCGCACCCGCCATCGATTTGCTTCTTCGATCGTGTTAATCCGCGGGCTGATGGCGATCGACGACGCTGCGAAGGCTCACCCCGGGACTGGGGACGCCACCCCACCACGGCGGCCGCCGGCGGGCTTCTGGCAGAAGCACGGGCTCAAGCTCGGCGTTTCGGTGGTGATCACGGCGGCGTTCGTGTGGACATTTCGGCGCGGCGGACTGCCGCTCATCCCCCCGATGTCCGCCCTCAAGAAGGTCGAGCTCTCGACCTACGTCGAGTACATCGCCCTGCTCATCATCCTGCACCTGGCGCGGGCCACCCGCTGGCGGCACTTGCTGGCGCCCATCGCCGACATTCCCTTGCGCCGTATCATCGCCGTTTCGTGGATTGGTTTTCTTGCCATCCTGGTGATGCCCCTTCGCGCCGGGGAGTTCGTGCGCCCCTACATGATCCGGCAAAAGGGCAAGATCTCCATCGCCGCGGCCACGGGAACCATCGGCGCAGAGCGCGTGATCGACGGTCTGTACCTGACGGTCCTGCTCGGGATTTGTCTACAGCTTGCCCATCCGCTGAGCCCCCTGCCCGACCACATCGGCAAGCTGCAGATCCCCGTCGCCGCGGTTCCCGCGTACGCCTACCTGTCGTTGCTCGGTTTCACGACGGCGTTCTGCATGATGGGCCTTTTTTACTGGCGTCCCATCATCGGCCACAAGGTCGTGGAAAAAACGCTGGGGCTCGTCTCACCGCGCATCGCCGCCAAGGTGGGCGATTTCGTGGCCCGCACGGTCGAGGGCCTCAAGTTTCTCCCGAGCCTACGCCACTTCGGACCCTTCATGCTCGAGACGACGATCTACTGGGGATGCAACGGCCTCGGAATGTGGATCCTCGCCCGCGGCTGCGGCATCGAGCACATCTCGCTGGCGCAGGCCTTCGTAGTCATGGGCGTCCTCGGCGTTGGTATCCTCGTTCCGGCGGGCCCGGGCCTTTTCGGAGCATTTCAGGCCTCGACCTATGCAGCGCTCGCCATGTATTTTCCCGACGACGTCGTTCTTGGGCCAGGGGGCGTCTTCGTGTTTCTGCTCTATGTCATCCAGATCGCGTGGAACGTTCTCACCGGCGCGTTTTTCCTGATCGTGGATCGCGGCGCCGCCCGCGAGGTCATCGAGGCAGAGACCGGAAACTTGTCCGGAAATAGCTCTCTGGCCTACGAACCTCGCAATGGTCCGCCCGTGGGCTAAAAACGCTTCGCTCGCTCTCGCCGCCAGCATCCTGGTCGGCACGGTGGTGCGCGCCCGTTCGGTCGAAGCCAAGGCGGGCTTCGATTCGCCCTACACGCTCGCCCAGACATACAATACGGCGCTTCGACTGGTACGGGTCGACATGGGGCTCACGATCACCGAGCGCGATCCCACCGCGGCGTACCTGATGTTCGACTACAAGAGCACCGAGAACGGTCAACACGCGGTTCCCGGCTCGATCGAAATGCTCGAGTCGGGCAGATCCATCAAGGTCGTGATCCAGCTGAGCCAGATGCCCCGCTACCACGAGCAGGTCATGAGCGACCAGCTCGCCAAGAAGCTGCGCGACGAGTACGGCGAGCCGGCCCCGCGCCCCGCCAAGCGAGACGCTCCCGACGGCGGCGGCGAAGCGGGAAGCTCGGCGGCCGGCGAGTAGTCCTTGCCCAGGCGCCGGCACAGCCCGAAGATCGATCTGGTGCCGGGAATCTAGGACAGTAGAGTTAGGCTGGATCCGATCGCCAAACGGCGCTAGCGTCGGCTCCGCCCGTCCGGTGACCCGGCCGGAAAGTTCCGACCTGACGCGTCATTTTTTGGTCCATGCTCGCCAACACCAGCCCCATGAACGCAAGCTCCACCCCCGATGCGCGCATCGAGCGCCTCGCGGGCTTCTACCGACAGATGTTCCTCATTCGCAGGTGCGAAGAGGAGAGCGCGCGAGGCTACGCGCAAGGCAAAATCGGTGGATTTCTACATCTTTACATTGGCCAAGAAGCGGTGGCCGTGGGCGCCTGCGCAGCCCTGTCTCCCGACGACTACGTGGTCGGGACTTACCGCGACCACGGCCTCGCCATTGCCAAGGGCATGGACGTCAAAGCCGTCCTGGCGGAGCTCTACGGCAAGGTGACTGGATGCTCGAAGGGGCTCGGCGGCTCGATGCACATCTTCGACGCCGAGCACAACATGCTGGGCGGTTACGGCATCGTCGGCGGCCACATCCCCCTGGCCGCCGGGGTCGCGTTCGCCAGCAAGTACCGCGGTGACGGGCGGGTCACGCTTTGCTTCTTCGGCGAGGGCGCGGTCTCCATCGGTGGCTTTCACGAGGCGTGCTCGCTGGCAGCGCTGTGGAAGCTTCCCATCGTGTTCATCTGCGAAAACAACGAGTACTCGATGGGCACGCCGCTTTCGCGAACGATGTCCGTAGAAGACGTGAGCCTCAAGGCCGATGGCTACGGGATGGCCAAAGACCGCTTCTTCGTGCGCGACGTGCTCGAGGTCGAGCAGCGCATCGGCGAAGCCGTCAATCGCGCCCGCCTCAGCAGCGAGCCCACCCTCATCGAGGCGCGCACCTACCGGTTCCGGGGTCACTCCATGAGCGATCCCGGCAAGTACCGCACGCCCGCCGAGCTCGAAGAGCACAAGAAGAACGACCCGCTCCTTCGCGCGCGCGCCGATCTCGAAGGCGCGGGCCTGGCCGAGCGCATTTCCGAAATCGATGCCGACGTCGAGCGCGAGATCGAAGCAGCGGTCCGATTCGCCGAAGAGAGCCCGGAGCCCGGCCCCGAGCTGCTCGAGGCGAGCACCTATTCCGGCCCCTTCGCTCGTTGACTTTCACCCCAGCCGAGACCACCCAGCGAGCCTAGAGACATGCCCAGCGTTCGATACCGCGAAGCCCTGCGTCAGGCGATGACCGAAGAGATGGACCGCGACGACCGTGTCTTTCTCATGGGCGAAGAAGTCGGCCACTACCAGGGCGCGTACAAGGTCTCCGAGGGAATGCTCGACCGCTTCGGGGCCAAGCGCATCATCGACGCCCCTATCGCCGAAAACGGCTTCGCCGGCGTCGGCATCGGAGCGGCCATGGTGGGCCTGCGTCCCATCATCGAGTTCATGACCTGGAACTTCGGCATCCTCGCGCTGGACCAGGTTCTCAACTCGGCCGCCAAGCTGCTCTACATGTCCGGCGGG
>JBBSDY010000341.1:0-5314 GCA_038240245.1 Polyangiales bacterium | reverse complement strand
GAGGTCGTCGCGCTCGGCGCATCGATCCAGGGGTCGGCCCTCATCGACGAGAAGAAGCAGATGATCTTGCTCGACGTGACGCCGCACGCCCTCGGCATCGTCACCTTCGGCAGCTTCTTCGAAGAGCTCGTGCCTCAGAACACGACCGTTCCCACCAGCCGGGCCAAGACGTTCACTACCAGCCGCGACAACCAAACGGCGGTCAAGATCATCGTCATGCAGGGCGAGAGCGAGAAGGCCGAGCAAAACGACCTGTTGGGAGAATTCATTCTCACCGGCTTGCGGCGCGCGGCCAAGGGGCAGGTCGAGATCGAGGTCACGTTCGCCATCAACGCCGACGGCATCGTCAGCGTCAGCGCTCGCGATCTCGAGACGGGCCAGGAGCAATCGATCCAGGTCACCGCGACGAGTGGTCTTACCCAAGAAGAGATCGTGAAGATGATGGCCGACGCCCAGCAGTTCACCGTTCAGCGGCGGACGAGCGAGGAATTCGAGGGCGTCAAGCAAGAGGCAGAAAAGCTCATCGTTCAGATCGAGCAGCTCTTGCCCGACGTCGAGCAAGTGGTTGCCCAGAGCGACTTCGGTCGCGACGCCATCGGCAAGGCCAAGGCCGTGGTCGAAAAGGCTCGCACCGCCATCGGCCGCCAGGACGTGGCCGCCGTCAAGGAGCAAATCGAGGGTCTTTCGCGCACACAACGCATGTTCAAGGGAGTGGTCGCGAAGACCCCGTAGCGACGGGTAGCTCTTTTTCCGATGACGCGAACGGACGATCTCGACACGGGCTGGGAGGAGGACCGGGCAGAGTCGCTCGATGCTCCCGCCGATTCGACGGACATTCCGGTCGACCTCGACGGAGGCGACGCGGGCGAGATCACGACGGGCGAAACCGAGGTGTCGCTCGACGAGCTGGGCCTCGATTCCGATCTCGAGCCGGGAGACGATCCCTGCCCCAGCCCCTTCGATCGACCGACCATCGTGCCTCCGATTCCCGAGCACGAGTACGTCGCGCAGATGATGCGGGATCTACCGGAGAGCGAGCGACTTCCCTCCTCCCGCTCGCTCACTCCCAGCGCACCGTTGCCGACCCTTGTCGCTCCGGCTCCAACGAGCAGCCGCCGGCCCACCAAGATGCCCGACCCGATCTCGTCCCGGCCCACACCGATCGAGCCGATGTCTGCCCTGACGCTCGATCTATCGGACTCCGATCCCCCGCGGGCCGCGGCCGATCCCGAGCAGACGGGCGTGCGCGAGCGGTCGTCCTTTCCCGCCGCAAGGCCCGTTGCGCCGGATCTGGTCGACGACGGCTCGAAGCTCCCCATGGCGCAGGCGTTGCTGTCGTTCGGCCCGTCGTCGGGTGACGCGCTCGACCTGGTGGGCGTACGCGCCCAGTCGATCAAGCCGGGCGCATCGCCCAGCGTCACCATGCGCGAGGTGCGCGATCGCTTCGACGTCGGCGATTTCACGGGCGCGCTCGTGCTGGCCGAGGGGATCCTCGAGCAGGACACCGAGAACGCCGATGCCCTTCTTTACGCCGAGCATTGCCGGGACGTGCTCAAACAGATGTACATCTCGCGGCTTGGCGGCGTCCGCCGCGTGCCGCAAATCGCGATGAGCCCCGAAGAGCTGCGCTGGCTCGCGCTCGACCACCGCGCGGGATTCTTGCTTTCGCTCGTGGACGGGCGCTGCACGGTCGACGAAGTGCTCGACATGAGCGGCATGCCCGATCTCGACGCGTTGCGGGTGCTCATGCAGCTCTTGCAACAGAACGTGATCAAGGTTCTTTAGTTCAGCCCGCTCCGCGGGTAGAAGGGGCCATGCTGTCGCTGACGCGATTCGCGGAAGCCGTGGTGGGCGCCTTGCTCGGGGTGGGAGCCATGTGGGTCGTCGCACACGCCGCCTTGGCCACCGCGGGCGGCGCCATGCCACCGCCCGCGACCATCCCCAACGCGGTCGCGGGCGACGACGACGCCACGATGAAACAGCACGCCGTCGACGTGGTCGACTACACGATGAGTGCCGTGCTCGATCGTCCCTTGCACGTGGTGCACGCGACCGGAACCATCGTGTGGCGAAACACGTCGAGCAACGCCGTTCGCGAGCTCTGGTTTCACCTCTACCTCAACGCCTTCAAAAACGAGCGAACTGTCTTCCTGCGGGCGCCCGTCGCGTCCGGCCGAGGGACGACCACCGTCGCCGACTGGGGCTACATCGATGTGACCAAGCTCGTGGCTCGCGAGCTCGACGGCGTCGATCTCTGGCCCGGCGCCGACAAGACGAGCCCCGGCGATCCCGATGATCAGACCGATATCCGCGTGCCGCTTCCGCGCGAGATTCGGCCCGGCGAAACGTTGACGCTCGACGCCGCCTGGGACGCCAAGCTGCCCGGCATCATCGAGCGCACCGGTTTTTCGGATGATTTTCACATGGTGGCGCAGTGGTTTCCCAAGCTGGCCAAGCTCGAGCACAACGGCCAGTGGCGGCATTTTCCGTTCTACCATCTGACCGAATTCTACGCCGACTTCGGGACCTACGACGTCACCCTCGACGTGCCGTCGGGCATGGTCGTGGGCGCCACCGGGCAGCGCCTGTCGTTCGCCTCCGAGAAGGGGCGCGACGTGATGCGCTATCGCCAGACCGACGTTCACGACTTTGCGTGGACGGCCTGGTCGTCGTTTCGAGAGAAGTCGGCGCGCGTCGAGGGCGTCGACATTCGCGCCCTCTATCCCCCCGGCTACGAGGCCATCGCCGATCGCGAGATTGCTACCGTATCGTTCGCCCTGCGGTACTTCGGCGAGCAGTACGGCCGCTACCCTTACCCCGTGCTGACCCTCGTTCATCCTCCCGAGGCGGCCGGCGAAGCGGGCGGCATGGAATACCCGACGCTGATCACCTGCGGGGGTGCATGGTACGATCCGCGATTTGCGCACGACGTCGAAGCCATCACCATCCACGAGTTCGGCCACCAATATTTTTATGGGCTGGTGGCCAGCGACGAGCAATCGTTTCCCGTCCTCGACGAGGGAATCAACTCCTTCGCCGAAGCCAACAGCTTGACCGCAATGTTGGGGCAAGGCTCGGCGATCGACGTCCTCGGCTTGCAGGTGTCGGTCGAGACGGTGTTGAGGCTCGGCTCCACCCGGGCCGCGCACAACGAGCCCGTCGCCCAGGCGGCCCAGGCCTTTGCCAGCGGCGGGGACTACGGCGCGCTCGTTTACGGGCGCACGGCCACCATTCTCGACACGCTCTGCAGGGTGTACGGGCGCGACCGATTCATGGCCACGCTCGGCCGCTACACGCGACGCTACCGCTTCGAGCATCCCACGCTCGAGCAATTCATCGGCGTCATCCGCGAAGGCCTGGGCGACGGCGCCGCCAAAAATCTCGAGATCGCGCTCTCCGAGCGAGGCTGGGTCGACTATGCGGTGGTCAACGCCGTCTCCAAGCGCGACGACGCGCCCGCGGGAATCTTCGATCGCAACGGAAAGCGCGAAACGATCGTGCGCGGTGCGTCGGAAGCATCGACATGGCGGGGATGGGCGCTCGTCATGCGTCACGGAACACTGCGCTTCCCGGTCGACGTCGAGCTATGGAGCGAAGACGGCACGCTGCAGATCGCGCACTGGGACAGCGCCGAGGACTGGATCAGAATCCCCTACGAAGGCAGCAGCGAGCTGGCGCGGGTCATCGTCGATCCTGCCGTCAACGTAACGCTCGACGAGAACCTCTTCAACAACGGCTTTCGCGTCTCCGCGGCGGTCAGCCCCCGCCGAACGCTCGAGCGCGCCACCTACTTCGCCGAGCTCGGCCTCCAAGGCCTTTTGCCATGAGCTCGCGGCTCGGCGTGGTGATGACCGTGTACGCCATGCATGCTTTGCTCGCGCTGGGGTTCGCGTGGCCGATCTCGAGACTCGTGGCCGACGTTATCCTCGTACATCCACGTGGCGATCTCGTCCTCTTCGAGCCGGGTGCGACTTACCTCGCGGAGGTTTTTCGATTGCAGCGCCCTTCGCTGACCAGCGTCGCCGAAGGGTCCGTGCTCGCCGTCCTGGTGGTGTCGTACTTGGGCCTCGCGCCCCTGGCGGCGCTTCTACAGTCCCTGGCGCACGCCGGGCGGATCACGTTCGCCTCGCTCGTCGCCGCGGCAGGTCGCTATTTTGGCACGTTCTCGCTCCTTCTCGGTCTGGCTCTGGTTGCGGCGGCTCTGGTCGGTGTCCTCCCCATCACCATGGGAAACCTCGTCGACGACAAACTCAAGCTCGTGCTCGGCGATCGCAACCATGACATTGCCCATGCGTCTTTTCGAGCTATCGCCCTTCTCGCCGCGGCGCTCGTGGCGGTGGTCCACGATCTCGCCCGCGCCGCTGCCGTGCAGCACGAGCTGCACGCCGCGCGCGCGGTGCTGGTGGCTGCCCGGGTGTTTCGCGCCTCGCCGTGGCGCGCGCTTGGCGCCTGGGGCTTTCGCGGCGCGGCGGGCATCGCGCTGGTGGTTGCGATCGCCTGGGTGACCTCGCGGATCGGGGTCCACACGGGCGTCAGGTTCACCACGGTGACGTTGCTCCATCAGGCGGTCGTGCTCACGCTGGTGGCTCTGCGCGCCAGCTGGCTGTCGTCGGCGCTTGGGCTCGTAAGCCTGCCCCTCTATCAGCTGCCCAGCGAGCGATAGAGCTTTTCGTACCTTCGGGCCGGACGGTCCCATCCGAGATCGAGCCGCATCACGCGCCTGCGGAGCATGGGCCAAGCCGGAGATGCGTAAGCCGCCAGCGCGCGCTGCGCCGCCCCGAGCAGGCCCGTCACGTCGGGTTGCTGAAAAAGAAAACCGGTGCCCGTCTCGAACGAAGCATCGCAGTCGACGATGGTGTCGCAAAGCCCGCCCGTCGCGTGCGCCACGGGGAGCGCCCCGTACCTTTGCGCGTAGAGCTGCACGAGGCCACACGGCTCGAAGCGTGACGGCACGAGAACGATGTCGGCCGCAGCAAAGAGCCGGTGCACGAGGGCCTCGGGCGCTGCCCTGACGAAGCGGGCTCGATCGGGGAGCGCCTCGGCGGCTGCGGCAGCACGCTCGGCGATCTCTTCGTCGCCATCACCGACGAGCACCACCGTCGCGCCACCGAAGACGAGCTTGGGCAGGATCGCCACCGACAGGTCGATGCCCTTTTGGACAACCAGGCGACTGACGTGCAGGACGAGCGGCCCGTCGTTGGCGAGCGGCAGACCGACCTCGCGCAGGGCCGCCGTCTTGCAGCGCTCTTTGTTGGTCGGATCCTCGGCGTCGTAACGGGCAACGAGTGCCGAATCGGTGGCCGGGTTCCACGTC
>JBBSDY010000340.1:0-5322 GCA_038240245.1 Polyangiales bacterium | reverse complement strand
GCGGCGCTCGGCGACTACTGGACACTCGGTAAACCGGGAACGACAAACACGTGAGGAGTATCTGCGGCAACGACGGGAGCCACCGTCACGACGGGTGTCGGTAGGGGGGCGACGACGACGATCGACTCCTTCGGCTCGGGGCCCCAACCCGGCTGGGATGCAAGCGACGCCCGCCCGTGCCACACGATGTAGCCTGCCACGATGGCAGCCACACTGCCGCCGGCAGCCAGATAGGTCCATGGGGGGCGGCGTGAGATGCGACCGGAAGCCCGGATGTCCTCGGGGCTGAGGATGATCGATGGGCCGGCAGGGCTTGCCACGACGTCGGCGCCACTGGCCGGGGCGCTGTCGACGAGGGCGCTCAAGCTCGGTGGAAACGCACTGGGGAGCTCGTAATCCTGCCCGATCATCCCCGCCGCCTTGAGAATGTAAAGGCACCGCTCGGCGGAAAGACGCGCTCGACGCGGCCCAAACGGAAAGAGCTCGAGGGCGAGGTCACCTACGTTCTGAAAGCGGCGCGCCGGATCCTTTTGCAGACAGCGACTCACGATCTTCTCGAGATCGGGGGGAGCGTTGGGACATAGCGAGCGCAAAAGCGGCGGATCGTTCTCGAGGATCACGGCGGTGAGCTGGGTCAGTGACGGCGCGTCGAACGCGGGGCTTCCGGTGATGAGCTCGAATATTACGCAGCCCAGTGACCAGATGTCGGTCCGTGCATCGACGTCGGCCGAGGCGCGAATCTGCTCGGGCGACATGTACACCGGCGATCCCATGGGCATCATGGTGCGCACCAGGGGGATGTTGCTCTCGAAGGGTGATCCCGTCAGTGCCATTTTCGAAATGCCGAAGTCGAGCACCTTGATGATGTCCATGCCCTGCGTTCGCCGCGTCAAGAATAGGTTCTCGGGTTTGATATCGCGGTGGACGACTCCGCTGGCGTGCGCCACGGCCAGCGCTTCGCAGGCCTGCATGACGTACTCGATGGCCAGCTTGATCGGCAGAGGCCCGGTGTCCCGCACGGTCTCGTAGAGATCCTTGCCCTCGAGGTACTCCATCACGATGAACGGCGAGCCGTCGGGCAGCGAGCCGACGTCGAACACGCGAGCCACGTACTCGCTCTGGATCTTCAAGGACGCTCGAGCTTCGCGGGCAAAACGGCCCACGAGCTCCTGGTTGGCGAGCGAGGCGGGGTGAAGGAACTTGAGGGCGACTTTTTCGCCGAGCTCGATGTGAATAGCCGAGACGACGAAACCCATCCCGCCCGAGCCAATCAGCTTGATGATCTCGTACTTGCCGCCGATGATCTCACCAATCGCGAACGGCATGGCCGCTTCGGGCTGCGGGACCAGCTGGTACCCGCTGGACGGGACGCTTGCACCGCGCTGGTTCGTCACCTTCCCCCTTCCCACGCCCATCGGAAATCCTGCGTTCCCTTCGACCCGCAGCGGGGGGCGTTGTCCGCCCCGCTACGTCGAACGGCAAATGTCGAGCCGCAAGACTGCGAGAGCAGTGACTGTAGCACCATTGCCGCAGGGCATTGGATCATGTCCTGGCGATCACCTTGCGGTACGTGCCATCCGGTCGGGGCCTTGGGGGCGGAGCCGCCGGCGGTAGGTGGCGCGATGCGTGGATCAACCAGTAAACGCAGCCTGGAATCGACCACAGACCGGCGCCTATCATGACCCACATGTAGTTGCCGAAGTGCTGCACCGCCTTACCAATCATCGGATTGATCGCGATGTAGACGAGGCTCTGGGTCAGCGTGGTGATCCCGGTCGTTGCGGGAACCGTTCCCCGTGGAGCCTGGGTCAACATGTCGCTCGTGGCGAGCGTGTAAAGACCTCCCGCGCCGGCCATGGCAACGCTTGCGATCGCGATGCAAGTCCTGGGGTGGTGGGCGAGTGGCACCAGGGCGATCACGGACGTCATCACCATCGCAACTGCGATGAGCGCACGCGGAGGAGGCGCCATCGAGCGCGTGCGCGCCGAACGGCCGCGGAGCTCACCGAACACGAGCGATCCCGACCCAAAAAG
The DNA here is from genome assembly GCA_038240245.1 of Polyangiales bacterium. Taxonomy (GTDB): domain Bacteria; phylum Myxococcota_A; class Polyangia; order Polyangiales; family Polyangiaceae; genus DASWDH01. The sequence continues at coordinate 3,288 of JBBSDY010000340.1, read as the reverse complement.
AAGCGCGGGCAGCCACAGGTACGTTCCGACGTCGACTTGCCTGAGCCCGTGGTCGCGCACCAGGTACTTCGTTCCCCAAAGGAGCATGACGGTCGTCACCGGTGCGGCGGCTGCCACCACCAGGCTCCCCCGCAATAGGCCGCGGTTGCGCGCGAACTGAACGAATCTCGAGCGAGGACCGCTCGACGACGCGATGATCGGAACGATCTGAGGCGCAAAGGTTGGCCCGTCGAGCGTCGCGCGCGCTCCGCGCGTGAAGGCGGTGCCGATCCAAACTGGGACCAATGCCAGACCGATGATCGCCGTCGCCAGGAACGCGCCTCGCCAGCCGTATCGAGAAGCCAGGAAGACCGACAGGGGCGGGCACACCGCCGAGCCAAGCGAGTTTCCCATGTACAGAATGCCGATGCCGCGCGCCCGATCCTTGAAGGGCAGAACCCGGTGAATGGTCTGGGTGGCGCACGGAAAAGCGGGGGCGACCGCGAAGCCGAGGGCGATTCGAAGGACTAACAGCATGGCATACCCGGTCACCACCGAATGCAGGCCGATCACGATCGAGACAGCCAACAGCGTGAGCGACAGGCCGATCCGGGGGCCGATGCGCTCGATCAATCGCGCGCCGGGAAGCGACCCCACGAGGTAGGCCGACGCAAAAGCCGAGCCGAGCCAACCGTAGGCCACATCCGAAATATCGAGCCCCGAGGTCACCGTCGCCGCCAGCGCAGCCAGCACCTGGCGGTGAACGAGGGTCGTAGCCAGCGCCAGCATCACGAGAAACGTGATGCTCCATGCCCGAGACCGAGAGACACCCGTCAGCGCGCGAAGATCGGATTCGAGCCCGGAGCTGCGGAGTTGCGAGGACATGACGCGTCGATCGTTGGGCGACGCGCTCAGGCGCCCGCTATCGTCATGGTCCGCACTGGGTGTAGGGCGTGGTTCCGTAGGTCTGGCTCTTGATGTCGAACGTCAGCTTCGACGTGCTGTAGGCGGGCGTCGCAGCCGGACCGGAGATGCACCACATCTCGATGATGCCGCCGACCACCGCGTTGTATTTGTCCCATTCGAGAGGAACGAACGTCCCGATGGCGGTAACGCTTTCACCAGCCGTGAGGCGCTGGAAGGCAGCGAGTATTTTCTGGCTTCCCACCTCGATCGTCGTCGGTCCGCCAGCCAGCTTGCGAATGCCCTTGGCAATGTTGGCGCCGGTGACCGGTAGATCCCGGGTTGCGGCGAGGGCGTACGCGATCGAATACGCGGCATCGTAGGAAGGTCCCATGCCGGACGGTCCGACGTTCACCTGGTAGCGGGCCAGATAGTCGAGGCTAAAGCCGTTGAACACGAGCCCCGAGGCGGCGGTGGGGGTGATCCCCGTGCCCCGGATGCGACGGCGCAGATCTTCGTTGTTGGTCGCTGCGGCGAGGAGCTCGGGCACCTTCACCGAGTCGATGAGCATGTAGTAGGGCCTTTTTGCCGCCGTCCATCCCTTCTCGAGGGGGACCATGACCTTGGTGATGGCCTCGGCCGTTCCGGCCAGCACGATGATGTCGGGAGCGAAGGCGATGTATTTGGCGACGATGGCCGCCTGATCGGCCGCCTTGAAGTCGTAGGGATCGATCTTGACGCTGCCGTTCGCGCCGGTGTTGATGGGATCGGACAGGAGCTTGCCGTTGAGCTTGAGGGCATTCAACGAGGTCTGCGTTCCCACGCCCAGCGCGTCGCTGCGAAACACGATGCCAAGCTTGACCGTGGTGACGTCGGGATCGGTTCGAATGGTCGTCTCGAGATCGTTGAGCTGCTTGATCATCAATGGCGCCCGCTGAACGTCGGACGGCACCATGAGCCAGGTCAGGTCGTTGTCCGTGAGATCAGCGATGCTCGACGCCACCGCGGTGGGCGTCATCATCAAGGTGCCTGCAGCAATCGTGAGCTTGTTGGACAGATCGAGCGTGTCCTGGCTGGTGTTGGGCCCGACGATGGCCGGTACGTGCAGGTCGGTCACGAGGTGTGCGCCCGCGCGAAGCACCATCGTCGATTCGTCGCACGAGACCATCACCAGGGGCCTTGGGGGTTTGCCGACGGCGGCAGGTATTCCTCCCGCGCGATTGATCTCTTCGACGGCGAGCGTGGCGCTCTGCTGGCGAGGGAGATTGGTGGCCGCCTGGGCCCCCTTGGTGGAAAAGAGTGTCCCCAACAGGATGGCTTTGTCGTCGAGGTAGTCGCCGGTGATTCGATCGCAGTCCTCACTCAGCAGGGCCACGCATCGATGCTCGGGCCGGATGCACATGGCGGCCACCGTTCCCGCATCGGCCGCACCCGCATCGAGTGCGGCCTGTGTCGCACGTTCCGTACATTGTGCGTTGGTTTCGCACTCGCCGACCGCCGCCTCGTCCGAGGCGTCGAGCTCCGAAGCGTCAAGGGCGTCACCACCCTGATTGGATCCGCCGGCGCCCGAGTCCGCCGATCCGCCGCTTCCCGCGGCATTGGTCGATTCGACCGAGAATCGGCCCAGCCCGACGATGGAGTTGCAGCCCAGCACGGACGCTACCGAAGCAAAACCCAACAGCGCGCCGCAATATGATCGGATCGTTTGCATGCCGAGGCCCCTCCCAAACACTTCGACGTCGTTGGATCAACGAGCGAAGAGTGACCCGCGATCCCCTTCATAAGCATCCGACTTCCATCCGTCTATGGCGTGAGCCCGGTCTTTAGTTCCTTGTCTTCGCCGCTGAGAGCCCGACGATCGGTGATACGTTGGATGGGCTTGGGGTGCCGAGAGCGCGGCGCGGCACGATGGGGGGCGCATGAAGTCGACGAGAACCAAGGCGTTGCACTCGACTCTGAGCGGCGGAGTGGCCCCTTTTGCCTTGCTGGCGATTCTGCTGGGCACCGAAGGCCGAGCGCGGGCTCAAGACGATTCCGGCTCCGTCGACACCGCGGCAGCACGATCGCTCGCCGTCGATGGAATGAAGCTCGCCGATGCCGGCAAGTGTGCGGACGCGATCGACAAGCTCGCGCGAGCCGAGAAGCTGCACCATGCGCCCATCGTGCTGGGTCGCCTGGGTGAATGTCAGATCGCCATCGGCAAATTCGTCGATGGGACCGAGAACCTGCGCAAGGTCGTACGCGAGCCGTTGCCACCCAACCCAACGCCGGCCGCGCTGAAGGCGCGCGAGCGGGCGCAGTCGACACTCGACGCCGCAAAATCGAAGATTGCTGCGCTGACCATTTCGATCAAGGGCTCGAACAACGCCACCGTGACCGTGGACGGACAGCCGGTTCCATCGGTTC
>JBBSDY010000339.1:0-5323 GCA_038240245.1 Polyangiales bacterium | reverse complement strand
GGGAGCGCCGCTCGCTCGCGCGCGCGGGCGTCCTCACCATCGCTCTTGCCGCAGATGCGAAGGGCCGGCTCGTGGCGCCACCGACGGTGATCGCTCGCGGGGTGCTCGAAGGCGAAGAGGACGCCGCCGCGGTGCGCTTCGTCACCGTCGAGATCGCCAAGGCGCTCGACAACGGCGCCGCTGGTCGCGACGACGCCACGCTGGGTGAGCTTGCCCGGCTCGCGGCTCGCCGCGCCATCGAAACCAAGACCGGGAAGAAACCAGTCTGTTTGGTCAGCGTGATCCGGGTCTAGTCGTGGCTTCGACTGGCGTCCCGGCGGCTGCCTTTCTCGCGGTCGCTCTCAGGCCGTCGGCACGGTCTCGCTACGGAAGATCTCGACCTTCGTGAGAACGACGTCCTTCACGGGGCGATCCGAGCGGCTTCGGTTGACGCGCGCGATCTTGGCGACGATGTCGCCTCCCGCCACGACCTTGCCGAAGACCGAATGGCGGTTGTCGAGGTGCGGCGTGTCGCGCTCGGTGATGAACCATTGCGATCCGTTGCTGCCCGGACCCGAGTTGGCCATGGACAGAACGCCGGAGCCCTTGTGGCGCAGATCGGCGTGGAACTCGTCGGCGAACTTGTAACCGGGATCGCCCTGTCCCCACCGACCGGCCGAGCTCTCGTCGGTGTAGCGACTGAACGGATCGCCGCACTGGATCATGAAATCGGGAATGACGCGGTGGAAACGAACGCCGTCATAGAGCGGCACGCCCTTCTGCGCTGCGCCCGTCTTGGGATCTTTCCATTCGATCTTGCCGGTGGCGAGACCCACGAAGTTGGCCACGGTCTTGGGAGCCTTCTGCTCCTCGAGCTTGAGAACGAGCACCCCCTCGGTGGTGTTCATGCGGGCGTAGAGATCGCCCTTGCCGGGCACGTCGATGGGGGGAAAAGTCGGTTCGCCAAACGCCATGGTCGTTCTCCTGTCGAAAGGGGCGGTGAGGTTAGCACGAGAAGATGGCCGAGCCCCGCTCGAATATCGTCGGCCGTGCCAGAGCGGCGCCTTTCGTCAGGTCATCGGCGCTTCGCAAGTGAGGCACTTTTCGGGAACGTGCTTCTTGTCGTAGACCTCGCCACATCGCTTGCAGATGCGAGCGTCGCGCTCGAACGAAATGATGGCGTTGGACGCCTTGCAGCGCCGGCCCGCCACCTGCAAAGCTTCGACGGCGAGGACCGTTCCATGCTCGTCGGCTCCGCGCATCAGCTCGCCGATGCGATCGGCCGGAACCGACACCCGCGCGGGGATTCGTTGTTGCGCCTCTTTCACAATCCAGGCCGCAGCGGCCCCGTGGTGCGACGCGGGCGCCACGATTCGCTTGCTTCCGGCCTTGACGACGATCCGATTGTCTTCGAGAAGGACGGACTCGACCTCGTACCAGGCGATCCGCTCCGGTTGACCGCCACCGCGCTCGACTGCCACGCCGACGTCGCCCACCCGGATGGGCATGCCGTCGGAGCTTCCCATCACCGATGCGATCACCACCGCCAGCGTGCCTCCCCCAAAAAGGTAGGGCCCGATGGGCATCGGGACGTCGTGCATCCACGTCGCAAACGTGCCAGCCCCGAGAGCGGCCGCTCCGAGCCCCCCGATGAGCGCTTGAAAATTCGCGCGCCCGGTTGGCTCGGCCGTGAACCGGCGCTCGGTCAGCTTTCCAGCGTGGTCTTTTGCGTGTGCTTCGTGCGAATCGTGCGCCATCTCGAGCTATCCATCCAGGTTTGCGAGTTCGTCGTAAAGGTAGGCCGCGCTCTTGATCCCGAGGTGAAAATTCTCGAGCGACAGCCATTCGTTGGGAGCGTGCGCGTTCTCGTCGGGCTGCCCGAACCCCATGAGCAGGCAGGGCTTGCCGGTCATATCAGCGATCGTGCGCACAAAGGGAATCGACCCACCTTCGCGAATGAAGACGGTGGGCTTGCCGAAGGCCCTCGAGAAGGCCCGCTGGGCGATGGCAAAAATGGGCAGATCCGTGGGAGCGAGGTAGGGCAGCCCCCCCGAGACGTAGGTGAGCGATGCCTTGACGCCGGCGGGCACGATGCGCCGAAGATGGGCTTCGAAGAGAGCCGCGATCTCCTCGGGCCTTTGGTCGGGCACGAGGCGGCAGCTTACCTTGGCCGACGCCAGCGCCGGAATGATCGTTTTCGACCCCGGCCCCTGAAAGCCGCTGGTCAGCCCGCAGACGTCGAGCGTGGGGCGCGCCCAGATGCGCTCGAGGGTGGAGTAGCCCGCCTCGCCCACCGAGGCACCCGCGCCACTTAGCTCCAACCATTTCGTGTCGTCGTGCTCGAGGCTGGCGATCTCGTCGCGCTCCTTCGGGGTAAGCGCGCGAACGCGATCGTAGAACCCAGGGATGGTGATCTTGCCGTTCTCATCATGAAGAAGCGCCAGAATTCGGGCGAGCGCGTGGGCAGGGTTGGCGATGCCACCTCCGAACGATCCGGAGTGCACGTCGGTGCGCGGGCCGCTCACCACGAGATCGAAATAGGCAAGCCCTCGCAAGCCGATGCAAAGAGACGGCGTTCCTCGCCCGTACATCGCGGTGTCCGAAACGCAAACGAAGTCGGCGGCAAGCAGGTCGGCGTGCTCGCGAAGCAAGCCCTCGAGATGAAATGAACCGATCTCTTCCTCGCCCTCCACGATCATTTTCAAGTTGATGGGGAGCCTTCCGGTCCCCGTCGACACGAACGCCTCGACGGCCTTGGCGTGAATGAACACCTGTCCCTTGTCGTCGACCGTGCCCCGACCATAGAGCTTGCCCTCGCGGATCTGAGGATCGAAGGGCGGCGACACCCACGCGTCGAGCGGATCGACGGGCTGGACGTCGTGGTGTCCGTAGACCAAAAGCGTGGGTTTACCCGGCGCGTGCAGCCATTCTGCAAACACCGCCGGATGCCCCGCGGTCGGCAAGATCCGAACCTGGTCCGGCCTCCAGCGTCCCAGCTCCCTGACCAGATGCTCCGCGTTGCGCGCCACGTCCGAGGCGTGCTCGGGGATGTCCGAGATCGCCGGAATCTTCACCCACTCGATGAGCTCGCGCACGAACCGGTCGCCGTTCGCATCGATGAAATCGATGACATTTTCGCATGCGCGGTCCATGGGGGCGAGGGATGTTACCCTCCGCGGGATGCGCTCGCAGGCGATTCTGCTCGCCATCCCCTCGGTTGCCATGACGGTGGTGGGGTTTGCCCTTTTTGGGCCGGGATCGATCCGTCCCTTCGACGCGGCGCAGATCTGGGGGGGGCCCACGACAGGTTTGCGCAAGCTATCGTTGCGGGTTGCGGTCGTCGAGCGCATGCGCGGCGTGGACAGCATGCACGCCGTGGGAGGTCTGGTCCTGCGTGCGCGCGCGGATGACGGCGCCGAGCAACTCGTTCACTGCCGAACCCGCGCCGACGCCACGTGTGACGTCGAGATCGACTTCGGGCGCGAACTGCAGACGAGGATCTGGGCCACGATCACCGGCGACAACGAGCTCGAAACGCTGGCCTCGGGTGAGATCGTCGGAGCTTCGCAATGGGGAGGGGCCACGCGCCCCGCGCGCCTCGTGGGGCAAGCGACCGGTGACCTGCGGGTCGCTCTCTATGCCCATCGCGGCATTTTCGCCGCCCCGTTCCGCGACGAGCTCGTGGCCGAGGTGACGCGCGACGGGGCTCCCGTGCCGGGCGCCACCCTGACCTTCCACGCCGATGCGGCCGAGCTCGACGGGGCTTTGCCGGATGCCAGCGCGCGGGTGGTCACCGACGTCGCCGGACGAGGGAGCGTCGGCATCAAGCCATTCACGCACACGCTCGAGGTGAGCATCACCGCCGAAGCCTCTGGCGTCACGGGAGCCTTCGATGGCGTTTTACCGGTGATTCCGGGAGCCATGTGGCTCGATCCGACGCTGATCAAAGGCGGCACCTTGCGCGTGACGTCTCCGGTTCCGCGCGAAATCGCCTATGCCACGCTCGCCACGGGGTCGGCTCGCCTGTGGGGCGCAGCGGTGACCCTCGAGTCCAATTCAATGGGCTTTGCCTCGGGCGAAGTCCCCTGGCCCACCATCGACGATTCCGGTCAATCCCCCCTTTGGCTCACTCTGTCCAGCGATCCGCGCGGCTCGGGCGCGGGCACGGTGGGCTGGCCGATCCCCCGACCGGGCGGTAAAGACCACGAGCCCTTCGCCCGCGAAGAGCGAGCTTTTCGCGACAAGCTCCTCCTCGATGGGATGCCTTCGGCCGAGCAGCGAGACGTGGCGCGCCGGCGCCGCGCTCGTACGCTCTCGGCGGTCGCCCTGGGCGCCGCGGCGGTGCTGGAGGGCGTTTTCCTGGCCGAGACTTCGCGCCAAAAAGAAGAAATGGGTGCGCGTTCGTGGGCTCGCCTCGCCATCGCCATCGCCACCATCGTCCTCGCGTTCGCGGCCATCGAGGTGGTCGTGATGTGGAAGACGGCGGGATAAAGCGCTAACCTTGCTGCGTCAGTTCTTGGCTATGACAGGATGGCAAGGCCTCTTTCATCATGATCGTTCTCGTCGTAGCTCTCGCGCCGCTCATGCTCGGGTTCGTGCTGATCGCCCTCATCGCGCGCTATTCGCCCAACGTGCCACGGCACGCGGCGTCGGTGCCGGGCCAAGCCGACGACGATCGCCCCACCATCACCGCCGACGAGTTCGAGGACATCATCAAAGAGCTACTCGGCGCCCTCGGCCTCGAGATCGTCTTTTCTTCAGCGGGGACGGGTGGCGTGCTCGAGCTCACTTGTCGCGATCCGCGCCCGCTTTCTGGGGGCCGGCTCCTCGTTCACGCCTCGCCTGTGGTCGGCGCGGGTCAAGTCGATGCGGCCGAGGTCCTCGGGTTCGCCGACGGTGTGCGCGGCGACATGGGAGCGCTGAAGGGCATCTTCATCGCCGCCGCTGGCTTCACCGACGAGGCTCACGCGGCGGTTCGCTCGACGCCCGCTCAGGTCGAGCTGGTCGATGCGCGCAAGCTCGTCGAGCTCGTTCGCGAGCACCTGCCCGAGCGGGCCGACTTGCTGGAGAGCTATCGTTCTTTCAGTGGCGACGGCCACCGCCACGCTCGCGCCAACCAGTCGTCCGGCGAGGACGGCCCCGAACCCTCTGTCCGGCTCGCGGGAGACTGAAAAAAGGCCTCCCGGGCGCCGGGGTAGGAGGGGGCCCACACCAGCACGCTTGCACAGCTTGCTCGGTCGGCCAGGGTTCGATAGAACCGTAAACCTGAAGAGGTTCGGATAGCAGCCGTAAAACTAAACCGCGACGTCGGGTCGTAGATACTCTACACATGCACAAGATGAAG
>JBBSDY010000338.1:0-5327 GCA_038240245.1 Polyangiales bacterium | reverse complement strand
GTCGCGGCGTGCTCTCCAAGATCTACCCGCTCTGGGAGAACGCGTTTCCCAAGGCGGCCGGCCTCGAGGGAAAACAGGGACACGCCATCATCTCGCTCGTCATCTACGCGGACGGCCACGTCGGAAATGTCGCCATCGCGCGCCCCAGTGGCGTTCCCGAATTCGACGAGAACGTGCGTAGCGCTGTCTTGCGCGCCGCTCCGTTTGCACCCTTCCCCCCGAACATCCCAGGCCCGTCGATGCGCTGGCACATCACCTTCGACGCCAAGAACCCTGCGGTGCGCTGAGAGCTCCGGGAGACGGGCGGCCCGTCTCCACGTCTCTCTTTGTTTTCGCGGCACGTGTGGTGCCGGAGGAGGGAATCGAACCCCCGACCCGGCGCGTATGAAACGCCTGCTCTAGCCGACTGAGCTACTCCGGCAAATTCTTACAAAACCAGGGGGCGGAATATGTCGGCCAGCCCCAGGCCTGTCAAGCTGCTCAATACGAGCCGAAAAGGTCCTGAATCCTCGACTCGAGCGCGAGCGCGATCTTGTAGAGCGACGAGATGGAAGCCGACGACTCGGCGCGCTCGATCTGCGACAGGAGCGATACGCTGAGTCCCGTGCGGCGGGACATCTGCTTCAAGGTGAGGTCCTTTTCCTTGCGCAGATTGCGAATCGTGTCGCCGATGACCTTGTGGAGCTGCTCCTCGGGGGTGCGGGCCAGGCCCTTCTTGCGCATCACCCGGGCCAGCACCTCGCGGAACTCGTCCACGTTGAACGGCTTCTTGATGTAGTCGACGGCGTCGAGCTTCATCGATGCGACCGCCGACTCGAGGTTCGGGTACCCGGTGAAGATGACCACCGCGAGATCGGTGTCGATCTCGCGAATGCGCTTGAGCACCTCGATGCCGTCGAGATTGGGCATCATGAGGTCCAAAATCATCAGGTGGTAGCCCCCCGTGCGAATTTCGGTCTCGACCTGTGTCGGGTCGCTGAGCGCCTTGACCGTGTACCCGTCGCGCTCGAGCAGGGTCTGCATGTAGTCACAGATGGCGCGATCGTCGTCGACGATAAGAATGCGAACGGCGGGGAGCTCGATGGCCACTTGATCCTCCTTCAGAGGCGGAATCCCGCTAGACGGGCCCGCCGGAACCCAATTTACAGTAGCACAATAACCAATTCCGCTGACGGTGCAAGGGGTATTCGCTGCGCCGTGGACTGTCCCCGACGATGGGCGCGGCTGCTAGGCTGCGCGCGTGAGCTCCGGCGGTCTGCTCTCATGCTTGACCGCCGCCGTGCTTGTTGCCGCGCTCGTGGCCCAACCGGTCCATGGCGAGCCGGCCCCCCGCGAGGCGGTTCCTGCGCCGGTACTGGCTCCGTCGCCGGTCGTCGCGCCCAGGCTGCTTTCCGATTCGACGGTCACCTACCCCGAGAACGCGACGGGCGACGCGACCATCGTCTTGCTTTTGACCATCAACGCGGACGGGACCGTCCGCCAGGCAACACCCGAGACGACGCAGGAGCCGTTCTCCAGCCAGGCGACGGGCGTCGCGCTGGGTTGGCGGTTCGACCCCGCCATGCGCAACGGGGCGCCGGTGGCGGCGAAAATCCGTTTCGAAGTCGCGTTCCACGCGCCCGCCGCGTCTTTGCCCGTGGTGGAGGACGTTGCGAATCCTTACGCCGAGCCCTCGCCCGTGGTGAAACCGTCGCCGGTGGCGCAAGAGGTGACGATTCGCGGCGCGCGCCCGGAGCCTTCGCGCTCGGCGTCGCTTTCGAGGGCCGAGGTCCGGCAGATCCCGGGCACGTTCGGCGACCCGTTTCGTGCCATCGAAATCATGCCGGGCGTCACGCCGATCATTTCGGGCCTGCCCTTCTTTTTCGTGCGGGGCGCTCCGCCCGGAGACGTCGGGTATTTTCTGGACGGGATTCGCGTTCCCCTGCTCTTTCACGTCGGCGTCGGACCCTCGGTCATTCATCCGGCGCTGATGGACCGCGTGGATTTGTACCCGGGGGGATATCCAGCTCGGTACGGCCGATCGAGCGGCGGCATCGTGGCGGGCGAGACGGTCGCGCCACGAACCGACACGCACGGCGAGTATAACGTGCGCTTTTTCGATGCGGGCGCGCTCGCCGAGACGTCGTTCGCCGACGGGCGAGGCACCGTGCTGCTGGGCGGACGCTACTCGTACACGGCGGCGTTGCTATCGTTGCTCTCTGCGCAGACCGAGCTCGACTACTGGGACTACCAGGCGCGCGCCACGTACGATCTCAGCCACGACGATCAGATCGGAGTCTTCGCGTTTGGCTCGTACGATTTCTTGGGCCAGCAAACCGCGGACAGCACGCTCACGCTTTTTGGCGCGGAATTTCACCGCGTCGATCTGCGCTACGATCATCATCTCGAACAAGATGGAAACGTGCGCCTCGCCGTGACGGCCGGGCTCGATCGGTCGCTCTTGCCGCAAGATCGACACCTGCGCGATCGACTCGCCGGTGTGCGCAGCGAGATTTCCTATCGGCTCTCGCCTGATGCACTACTGCGCGGGGGGACCGACGTTCAGCTCGATTCGTACGACATCGAGCTCAATGCCACCGACCTGGGACCGCAGTCGGCACAGGCGACGGCGCTTTTCCCATCGCGGACCGATCTCGCCAGCGGAGCGCGGGCCGATCTGGTGCTCAAGGTCGATCCCAAACTCGAGGTGACTCCGGGTGTCCGCGCCGACTTCTATTCGTCGCAAGGAGCCACCGCGGGCTCCATCGATCCGCGGCTGGCCACGAGGCTCGAGGTGACCGATCGTTTGCGTCTCTTGTCGGCGATGGGGTTCGCTCATCAGCCGCCGGCTTTCGTCGTGCCTCTTCCTGGCTTTCAGCCAGGGGGGCTCAAGGGCGGCCTGCAGGAAGCGGTGCAGGAAAGCGTGGGCCTCGAGCTCGAGCTCGGGGAAGCCACCACGGCGACCGCCACCGTGTTTCACAATGGCTTCTTCAACCTGAGCGATCCACTGGGAACGAATCCACCCACGGTGAGCGGTTGCCCTCCGGGATCATTTCCTGCCGGCCAGGTCCTCGGCGATCGAGGCGGCCAGCCCATGGGAAACGGCGCGTGCAAGCTCCCGCGCGATTTTCACCCTGGGCAAGTTTACTTCGATCGCAGCGGCGGCGCGGGTCAGGGCGCCGAGACGAACGGAACCAACAACGTTGCGAACGTGCTCGAAGCGCGCACCACGGGAACGGCGTATGGGTTCGAGCTCTTCGTGAAGCGCAGGCTCACGAGCCGGGTCGGTGGATTTCTTTCGTATACCCTTTCGCGATCGACGCGAAGCTACGGCGATCGCGTGTACACCGCCACCTTCGACCGCACGCACGTTGCCAACGCGGCTTTGGCTTACAACCTGGGGCGCAACTGGCGCGCCGGCACGCGCCTCGTTTTCTACACGGGCCTTCCCAAGGCGCCCGACCCCACCGATCCCAGCTCGACACGCCTTCCGCCCTTCTTTCGGGTCGATCTACGTCTCGAAAAGCGCTGGGAGCTGGGGAAAAAATGGTGGATCTCGTTCGTGGCAGAGTGGATGAATGCAACGCTGAGCAAAGAAGCCATTTCCACGAACTGCACTTTGCAGGGCTGCCAGGCGCAAGAGATTGGGCCGGTCACCGTTCCGAGCTTGGGTGTGGAAGGAGGGTTCTAGGGATGAAACAAGTCATGACTCGACCATCATTGGGGGGCCAGACCTTTGCGACAGCACTGGCTGCCATCGCACTCTTTACCGGTGCGGGCTGTGGAGCGGGCAAATCACCCGCCGCGGCGCCCCCGTGCGATCAGGCGTGTTCCGATGGAACGGCACTTCGCGCCCTGCGGCTGGCGATGAAGAGCGGTTTCAACCGAACCCTGCAAGGCAACGACGCCGGGGCAGAGGACGAGATGACGCCCTGCCTCGGAGCCGGCACCGCGCGCATTCACGGCAGCATCGAAACCAATGCCAAGGTGGGCACGATGGACGTCGATCTCACGTATGATCTGAATGCTTGCACGTACCTCGTTCCTCCCGACGCGACCCCGGCGCACAACTTTCAGATGACCATGACGGGGACCGTCACCGAAAAAGGCACTCTATCGGCCCAGCCCACGGCCACGACATCGCTCGTCTTCGGAAGCTCGGCCATGACGTTCAGCGGAACCGTCTACGATCCTGCCATCGACTACGAACAGACGAGCTGCGCGCTGAATTTCGTCCAGGATGGTAACTCGGTGGCGGGAACGCTGTGCACGCGCACCGCGGGGTTCACCTTCTAGGAACTCGCCCCGCAAAGCGCTAAGGTGACGGGCCTCACAGGAGATTGGCTTATTGCGTGATGTGATCTGGGTGCTTGTCGCGATTGCGGGCTGCGGTGGAGCGACTACCACGGCCGAGACCTCCGGCGGCTTCGCCGGCGGCGCGGGCGACGTTCCGGGTGGTGCGGGCGCGGTTGGAGCCGGCGCGGCGGGCAGCGTGGTGTCCGGTGGATCGGGCGGCGCACCGGGCAGCATGGGATCCTCGGGATCCGGGGGCGGATTCGTTGCCGACGCCAGCGTCGGCCATGGTGGCGGCGCCTCGGGTGGATCGACCGATGGAGGCGTCCCGCCCGAGTGCACGTCCGACAAAGACTGCAAGATCTTCACCGACTGCTGCGCCTGCGAGGCGGTTCCGAACGGCGAAATGCCGCCCACCTGCGATGTGGCCTGCAAGCAGAGCCAATGCTCCTCGCTCGGCCTCGTTCGCTCCCCAGGCGGCGTGCATCGCCGGTCGATGTGTCGTCGGGTTCGCGTGCGACTCGTCGAAGCTGCTCTGCAAATCGGTGCCTCCCAAGTGCCCGGGCGGCCAGGTCGCCTTGGTCGAAGGCGGCTGCTGGCAGGGCAGCTGTGTCCCTGCCCATGAGTGCGCGAGCGTCAGGGATTGCTCGGCGTGTACAGGCGCGCTGGTGTGCGCGGAGCTCGTGCAGCGCGGCGGAACTACCGCCCATTGCTACGATGTTCCTCGCGAATGCAACGGCAACTACGGCTGTTCGTGTGCGGGGGCAGCGATATGCTCGGCGCCCGGGCTTGGCTGCACGGATCTCTCCGGTTTGAAAGGCATCGCTTGCACTTGTCCTGCTTGTTGAAAGGATCGAGCATGAATCACGTCTATCTTTCGAGGCGCCGCGCGCTGGGTGTTTGCGGAACGACGGCCGCGTGCGCATGGGGCGTGGCTTGTGGGTCGGCGTCGCCGAACGGTCCGGCGGTCTTTGGTGATGTGAGCGCCGGCCACGTCAGCGATCTGCCCGAAGGATCGCTCCGTCAGGTGACCGGACAACCGGTATTCATCGCTC
>JBBSDY010000337.1:0-5335 GCA_038240245.1 Polyangiales bacterium | reverse complement strand
GCAAAAACCTCAAACTGCTGTCACGTCCCTCTCGCTGGTGGCGGCATCACCCTGCAAAACTGGTGGTGGCATGACCCTGCAAAAATCACCCTCGAAGTGGCGGCATGAGCCTGAAAACTGGCACGCTGAGGGTGACTCACAACCTGACTGGCCGCATCATCGAGTGCCGAATGCGAGGGCTGTTCGGCGAAGCCGACAGGATCGAGGCTGCCACCACCATCCGCCACGAAACGGACCTTGCCGCCGGCAAGCGCCACATCGTGGTGGCCGATATGTGTGGCATGAAAACCGTGCATCCATCCATTGCGCGGCACATGGGTGAGGCCATCGGCTACCAGCGAACACATGGCTGCGTGCTCTGTGTGCACGTCTCCGACGATACGGTTCAGCGACTCCAGGCCGCGCACCTCGCACGCCAGTACTCTCGCAACGACGACGTTACGATCGAGGCAGACTCGATCGCGCAAGCGCGCAGCATCGCCAGATCCTACGAGAAGTACCTGGATGACCCAAAGTATCGAGGCTCCATCCGCGAAGCGATCCCGTCGACCGGTGCGGCGGCGTGAGCTCCCGGCAGACCAGGCTATCGGCTGCGCCTGGCCACGGTTCCTGCGACCGGCCGTCTCTGTGATCGAGGCGAGGACGAGGATCCGTGACATTTCGGTGACAAGGTTCGACGCGTGACCACCCGCTGCTAACCTATGGGGCTTTGACTGTCGCTGTAGAGAATCTTGCTCGTCATTTGGTCCTTGGAGGCCTGCTCGATGACGTGTCCGCGCGGTACGGGGGCTATGAGCTCGTGGCGCACTGGCTCCAGGGCGAATTTCATCACGATGTGGTGCTGCGCTTGCCGCACAAGGCCGAGGTCGACATTCCCGGACGCATTCTGGTGGTTGCCACCAACTGCAACGGTGGCGTGAAAGAAGTGCTCTGCTTCTCCGAGCCGCCCGATCGATCGGCGCTCTGGCACCACCGCTGCCCCGACATCCCCGAGTTCGGGGGCGCGCTCCCGCCCATCCTCGGGCATGCGACCACCGATCACTGGTTCGATCCACGCGAGCTGCTGGTGCCCGACGCGCGTAGCGAGCTGCGCCCGGAATTCAGGCGACGGCAACCTGGCGGAGGTTGGGTGCAGGCCGACGGCCCGGCCTGCGCGGCGCGCAAGGCCTGAGAGACTAGCCGCGGGCGAGCCGCTCGATTCGGGCGAGCCGCTCGATTTGTGCCGCGATCTCTGCGATGCGATCGAGACTGCGAGCCACGGGCAACTGGAAGATCGGCACGGCATCCACGAGCACCGTCGCCGCCTGCATCGCCTTGGCCTCGCCACCGGCGAGACGGATCATGTCGCGTCGGTACAGCTGGTTCAGTATCGCGCTCACCGCAGCATCGCCGTCGAGCTGTTGCGCCTCGTTGGGCGCGTCGGGAGGAGCTTTACCGAGGCAGATCAGGGCGGCGATGGGGTAGGGCCGTGCGGCGGGCGTCGGCCCCATTGTCCACAGTCGCTTCGGGATCGGGAAGTTACAGTATTGCGGCAGCCCGGTGGGGTCGATCCCGAGCGCCGTTAGCGCATCGTCCGCAAGCGACAAGGTGGAGCCGGCGGGAAAGCACATTGCGCCCGCGGTCACCGCCACCTCGTCGCTGAGCGAACAGTGGCCACGCTGGAGCAGTGCCGCGGCGAGGAGCGATTTTCCGGTACCCGCTCGTCCCAGCAGCATCACCGCACGGTCTCCGATGGCGACGGCGCTTCCATGCAGCGGCAACTGACCGCGTTGCCAGCAGATGCAGGTCAGAACATTGCCGAAAATCACCGCCGTGAGCTCGGGCGCATCGGGCGGCACGTCCAGATCGCAAATCACCCGATCGTCGCGCAGAAGAAAGCGCCCGATGTCTTCGAATCGCACGAGCGCGGTGCCGTCGTCTGCGATCTGCAGCACACTGTGATCGACCACCGGGTCGGTCAGGCTGGCCGGCACCGCGCCCGGCACGAAGGTGACATCGGGGTTGCCAGCGTTCGGACCGGGCCAGGGCACCGTCGCTGGTAGCGGCAATTCTGTCCGCAGGCGCCAGCCACACAAATACCTGTCGGGAATCGTGAAGGGATTGACGGTCATGAACGGCTACCTTGATCGTCCCAACTTACGATGGTATCGATGAAGAGGAGGTACTCCATGTCAGAGATCAGCTCCAAGAAAGACGAAAAGGCCCCTGCGATCCCCGGGATCGAATCGCCCAAGCCGAGCGACGAACTTGACGCTGGAGAGCTCGATAAAGTCTCGGGCGGCATGAAGCCGAACATCGGGATCGTCAGGAAGTCCCCCCAGGTCCTCAGCACCGATCCTTGTGACGGTGGCGAGTAGCAGCCGCGACACGGCAGACGAGCGATCTCCAACCTTCGCGTCCGTGCGTCCACGCGGGCGCGCAACGGCGTCAATATCGAAACAACGAGGTACTGCATGTCAGAAACCACTCCGAAGCAACCCAGCAAGTCACCCGCGACCCCTGCGATCGAATCGCCCAAGCCGAACGACGAGCTGGCCGCTGAAGAGCTCGACAAGGTCGCGGGCGGCATGAAGCCCGATGTCCGCGGTCCCAAAAAAGGCGGCGATCCCTGTGACGGCGGCGAGTAGCTAGGTCACCTGGTAACCAGGTCACCTTCTACCGATTCAGCCTCCGCCGGCCTCGACCCCCGTGCGGCATTCCGGAATGATCGCCCCACCGGTCGTGATCGCCGGGTGTCGTCTTCACCTCGATGCTTCCCATCACCACCACGCCCGTGATCCGCAGCGTGGGCTTGTCGGGGCTGGGCGGCGCGTCGGTGTGGATCTGCTCGACCGAGCCCCAAAAGCCGGTGCTCACGATCTCGACGTGGATGTCCGGTGGAACGATCACCTCGATCGATCCCATGACCGAGATGCAGCGGACCTCGACGATCCCTGGTCCGCCGACCGCCCCGCGAAAGTCGAGCACGGTGGCGCCCATCACGCTGACGGCCTTGATGAGCGTTCCTGGCATGAGGTCGAAACGACGGACGAACATGCTCATCACCGAGACGACGGGTTGCCCCGCCATGACGAGCTCGGTGCTTGCCGCCTTGACCATGCCTTGACCGGCAGCGGGAATCGGAAGGGGCGCCTCGGTGGCTGGCTCGAGCTTGGGGAGATCCGAGAGTAGAGCGCTCATCGAAGCGGCATCGCGCGCCTGCTTGACGAGCGCGATTCGTCGATCGAGCTCGCCGACGTCGATGTGGCTCTTGTCGAAGTGCTGCTGGAGCCGGTCGACTTTGTCCTTCACCTGCGCCACGCGCTCGTCGTCGGACCATCCGGGGACCGGCGCCTCGACTCGATGCCTGGAGTCGAGCTCCTTTTGGTGAGCCGTCCACCACGCTTCGGCATCCGCCGTCGACCATGGATATTTCAAGGCCAGCGAGGCGAGCTTCTCGCCGACCTCTTTCATCGTCGGCCGCTCGGTTGCATCCTTTTTCAAGCAACCGAGCACGAGCATCTCGAGATCTTCGGGAATCGTCTGGTGCGTGCGCTCGGACGGCGGCTTGGGCTGCATGTGGACATGTCCGACCATCATCTCGAGCGCCGTCACACCGGTGAAAACATAGTTGGCGGTGAGCAGCCAGTAGGCGACGCAGCCGAGGGCATAGACGTCGGCCTTCGCCGTCATTTGGCCCTTGGCCGCTTCGGGCGGCAAAAATGCAGGGGAGCCGGGGATGGATCCCTCGGCGGTGAGCGTCGACAAACCGTCAGTGAGAATCTGTTTGACCAGCCCGAAGTCGAGCACCTTCACGAAATCGCGCGCCATGCCCATCGCGCAGGTGAAGATGTTGGCCGGCTTGATGTCCCGGTGGACGAGCCCTCGCTCGTGAGCCTCGGTGAGCGATTCGCACGCCCCGCGCAACAGGTGAATGGCGCGCGGCGGGCCTACCTCACCGAATTTCTCGACGAGAACGTCGAGGCTGAAGCCCTCGAGAAGCTCCATTGCATAGTAGAACGTGCGCCGATCGGTGAGGCCAAAATCGTAGATGGCAATCGTGTGCGAAGAGCGCAGGGCGCTCGTTGCTCGCGCCTCGCGTTCGAAGCGTTTTCTTGCCTCTTCGGCGCCGGAAACGGCGAGGGCACCCTCGGGCCGGATGAGCTTGACTGCCGCGAGTCTGCCCAAAAGCTCGTGCCGCGCAAGCCACACCTCGCCCATCCCGCCGCCGCCGATGAGCTCGAGCAAGGTGTAGGCGCCCACCTTCTGTCCCGGCGCGCCCGTGTGGGGCCCCTGACCGGCGGGGCTATCGAGGGTGCTCGCCAATTGTCGTCTCCCGGTGAACGCTCTTTAGCGGATTATCGACGAGGAGGCGAGCGTCGCCTGGCGATCCGGTGCGATCCCCAGCAGCCTCGTTTCTGGTAGTACTCGATCGATGCGAACGGTGCGGCGCGCGGGACGTGCGACGCTCATTGGCTTGCTCGCGGCAGCGCTCTTCGAGCTCGATGCTCGCGCCACGCCGGCCGACGTCTTTGGCATCGGCCCGCGCACGCAAGCCGTCGCGGGCAACGGCGCCACCTGGGATTCTGGCAGCGAATCGTCGTTCGTGAACCCGGCCGCGCTCATCCTGACGCCTCGCCCCGAGCTGACGCTCGGTTTTCACGATGCAGCCTTCTCGCTCGATGTCGAAGGCGGTCATGCGCCCGGACGTTTCTCCACGCCGGCGTCGAGTGGGGTGCTGCTCGGCGTGCTCGTCCCGCTGCGGATCGGACCGGAATCGATCGCGCTGGGTTTGTTCTCGCGCAGCCCGGGCGACATCGTGGCCAGTGCGCACCTTCCGTACCCCGAGACGCCGCAGTTTCCGGTTCTCGCCGGGCGCGTGCAGGCCCTCGATCTCGATGTGGCTCTCGGATTCGCGGTGGGACCGCGGTTGTCGCTGGGTGCTGGGCTGCGTGCGCTCGCGTCGCTGGGCGGCGACGTGCACATCACGCAAGCTCCAGGCGGACCATCGCGTGCCCGGATCGAGGACGAGCTTACGCCTGCCTATGCGCCGATTCTCGGGGCGCGGTTCGATCCCGGGGCCGACTTCGCGGTGGCGCTCGTCTGGCGGGCGTCTCTTCGCGCCGACTTCGATGTTCGGATTGCAGAGACCGATCTGGGCGCCGTCAAGCTCCCCGAGCTCAACATTGCTGGCGTGGCGCAGTACGATCCCGCCGAGCTGCACGCCGAGGTGTCTCGCCAAATGGCAGGATGGCGCGTCGCCGTGTCTCTCACCTACCGAAGGTGGTCGGCCTTTCCGGGCTGGGTTGGGCCCACGACGACGTGCCTTGCCACGCGGCCGGCGTGCAGGGCACTG
>JBBSDY010000336.1:0-5354 GCA_038240245.1 Polyangiales bacterium | reverse complement strand
GATCGTCGCATCGCCGACAAGAGAACCCTGAAACGGGAGATCGCCGCATGGCAGCGTCAGCGCAACAGCGAGGGCGCCCGAATCAAATGGCTCTTCACCGTGGAGCGCGCCCGAACCAAGCTCGGCCCCGCCTATCCAGGCCATGCTCCCGCCGCCTCGAGCATCGCCGCTTGAAACCAATCAGATCCACTGCGTCGTGGTACTACGTGAACGACGACACCAGCACCGGTCACCGCGTCTTCAGCATCGATCACCAGAAGACGATACCGATCGAAGGCGGCGCCAGCGTTCACCTCGTGGCGTCCGACATCGTGCCGCCCTGCTACCAGGCGCGCAATTGCATGCCCGACAAGCCCGTCTGCACGCCGTTCATCATCGATGGCATCGCCCCCGCGCCAGCGGCCTTCGACGGGCAATTCATGCAGATCGACGTGCTCACGGTCACCGCGCGGCCCTAGGCTCGCCATTGCCGGTCGGTCCCGGCGCAAGCTGGTACAATGGCCTTCGTGCGCTCTTCGGTTCCCGACGCCGGACCCACGGCGGTCAATCCTGCGTTGTACAAGGAAGCTCTTCCCGACAAGCTTCATCTGGTCGTCGTCTCGGGACCCGACCGCGGTCGATCGCTTCCCCTTCGTCAGGGTGAAAAATACACCATCGGCAAGTCACCTGCTGTCGAGCTCTGTCTGACCGATCCCCTCGTCTCCCGGGAGCACATGCGTCTTCAGGTCGAACGCGAGACCATCAAGGTGCTCGATCTCGCGTCTCGCAACGGCAGCTTTTTCGAAGGCGCCCGATTCGATTCGATCGTCGTGGGGGTGGGAGCTTCGTTCGTCATCGGCGAAACCGAGCTACGCGTTTCGGCCGACGATGGCGCTCACCCGATCGCGGCTTCCGAGCGAACGGCGTTCGGCGAGCTCATCGGGACCAGCGCGGCCATGCGACGCGTCTTCACGCTGCTCGAACGGGTGGCCCCGACCGACACGGCCGTGCTCCTCCACGGTGAGACGGGCACCGGAAAAGAGCTGGCCGCGGAGGCCATCCACCGCGCATCGAGCCGGCGCGACGGCCGTTTCGTGGTGTGCGATCTTGCCGCGGCTTCGCCCGCGCTCATCGAGAGCGAGCTGTTCGGTCACGTCAAGGGCGCGTTCACCGGCGCCGACCGCGATCGCGAGGGCGCCTTTCGTCAGGCACACGGAGGCACGATTTTTCTCGACGAAGTTGGCGAGCTCGACCTCAAGCTGCAACCACGTCTTCTTCGCGCGCTCGACGTAAGCAAGTCAAGCCCGTGGGCGGATCGACCTACCAGGCCGTCAACGTGCGGGTCATCTCGGCGACCAACCGCGATCTCACGGCCGAGGTTCGCACCGGCCAATTTCGGGCCGATCTCTACCACCGTCTCGCCGTGATGCGCATCGAGATCCCCCCGCTGCGCGACCGGCCCGAGGATGTTGCATCTCTGGTCGATCTTTTCCTCGACCGTGCCGCCACCGGTCCGGGCGGGGCTCCGAGGGTGCCAGCGACCACCATGGCGGCGCTCGCCACTCACGACTGGCCGGGCAACGTTCGCGAGCTGCGCAACGTGCTCGAGCGCGCCGCCCTCCTAGGCTTTGGATCGCAGGGGCTCGCGCCGGCTCTGCTCGGGTTGCCCGAAGCATCCTCGACCACGAGCACGCCGGCCCCCCTCGACACTGCCTCGGGTCTCACCTTCAAGGAGGCCAAGGACCAGCTCATCTCGGTATGGGAGCGGGAATACCTGGCGCAAATTCTCGACCGGGCCGGACGCAACGTGTCACTGGCGGCCCGCCGGGCCGGGATCGCTCGCGTCTATCTTCACGAGCTGATGAAGAAGCACGGGCTCGAGCGATGATGTAGATATCATCACCTCGATGTGGCGGCTCGGTAGCGTCCTGTTCGCCCTGCTCGGGTTGTCGTGCTCCAGTGTGTCCCCAACTTTCCGCTGCCACGCGTCCGAGCAATGCACCCTGAGCGGGCAGATCGGGATCTGCGAGGTGACGGGCCTCTGCAGTTTCCCGGACGCGACCTGTCCCACCGGACGACGCTACGGCGAGTTCTCGGGCCCCGACCATCGAGCGCATGCACCCAGTGCGGCAACGGAAAAGTCGACCCCGGTGAGGAATGCGACGACGCAGCCCAGGACACGACGCACGCGTGCCTTCCCACATGTCGATTCAATCGCTGCGGCGACGGCTTCGTTCGAGCCAACGTCGAGGATTGCGACGACGGCAACCAAATCGACGGCGATGGGTGCAGCGCACAGTGCCTTTCGTGTAGCGAAGGAGACGAATCGTTCGTCGTACCCGCAACAGGCCATTGCTACGCGCGGTACGCAGCGGGCCACAATTGGGACGACGCCGCAGCCGACTGCCAGGCCCATCGCAGCTACCTCGTCACCTACACACTGGGAGCCGAGCAAGACGCCATCACCGCGCGCTTTCTCGCAGCGAGCGTCAACAACCACTGGATGGGTCTTCGTGATCAAAGCCTGACCGGCCACGAGTTCACCTGGATGACCTCCGAGCCGGTCAACGCCGCCGCCCTTCACCTCTGGCAACCTGGGCAGCCGTCGCCCAACCGCACCGACTATTGCGGATCGCAAATCGCTACGGGCTGGGCCGAGCAATACTCGTGTCAGGCGTGGCTCCCTTACGTTTGTGAAGATCCGGGGTGGGTCATGCGGCACCAGGACAACCACGCGTACCGCCCATTTTTTCCGGGCAGCGCTTTCGATGTCGCCCTGACAACCTGCCAAACCGCGGGCGGTCACCTGGTCATCATCGACGACGCCGACGAGCAGAGCTTCGTCACGTCGCAATTTTTCGGAACGCTCTGGATTGGCGCCAAGGCAGAGCCAGGCGGTCCGCCGAAGTGGTCGACCGGGCAGCCGATGTCGTACCAAAACTTCGCCCCGGGTGAGCCCGATCTTGCCGTAGGAGTCTGTTTGAGCCTGAGCGCCGACGGCCTGTGGCGCGCTCACAGCTGCGACGACGGACATGGTTTCGTCTGCGAAGTCGAGTAGACTGCACGGGTGCGATCGACGCTCGACGACGGCGAGCGGGGGCAGAGCGAGGCTCCACTCGCTTCCGGGTCTCGGCTGGGCAAGTACGAGCTGGTGCGTCGGCTGGCCGTTGGGGGAATGGCCGAGATCTTTCTGGCGCGGTCGGTCGGCATCGAGCAATTCGAGAAGGTCGTGGTGCTAAAGAGCATTCTTGGTCAGCACGCCAGCGATCCCGAGTTCGTGCGCATGTTTCTCGACGAGGCACGCCTTGCGGCGACCCTTCATCATCCCAACGTCGTCCAGGTCTTCGACATCGGCCACGCCAACGACCAGCATTTTTTCACCATGGAGTACGTCGAAGGCCAGGATCTTCGCCGAATCCTCCTCGTTTTGCAGCAACGACGAATGGACATGCCGCTCGAGCACGCCGTCGCCATCGGCATCGGAGTCGCAGCGGGCCTGCACTACGCGCACGAGCGCACCAGCTCTCACGCCGAGCCGCTCGGCATCGTGCATCGCGATGTGTCGCCTTCCAACATTCTGGTCAGCTACGACGGCGCGGTGAAGGTCGTCGACTTTGGCATCTCGAAGGCCGCCACGCACAAGGGCGCCACCCGCACCGGCTTCATCAAGGGCAAAGTCGCCTGCATGTCGCCCGAGCAATGCCGCGGCGAAACGGTCGATCGTCGTAGCGACATCTTCGCCATCGGCATCGTCCTCTACCAGCTCACCACCGGCAAGCGTCCCTTCGAGGGCGACAACGACTACGCCATCTTGCACCAGATCGTGGACAAGGACGTCGCGCCACCGTCGTCGCATCGATTCGATTATCCGCCGGCGCTCGAGGCCATCGTGCTGCGAGCGCTCCAGCGCAACCGCGACGATCGGTATGCCACCGCCCAGGAGCTGCAGATCGATCTCGAGAATTTCGCCCGCGACCACCAGCTTCTCACCTCGCCGATCGAGCTCAGCCGTTTCATGGCCGATCTCTTCGACGACGTCCGCACGACGGGTGAAGCGCTCGATGGAACGACATCGCCGTCGAAGAGCGCGGCGTTTCTTCGGCCCGCACCGCGCGCCGGCTACCGCAATCCGGTTGCCATCGCGCTGGTCGCCATCGTCGTCGCGATGTTCGGCTGGCTGGTGACGCGGCCGGCACGGGTCGCTCTTCCGGTGACCGCCGAGATGACGGCGCCGGCTTCGACTTCCAGCTGGGTCGCTCCCCCGCTTGCCGCAGTGGCGCCAGTGACCGCCATCGCGGCCCAGCCTTCTTCCACGGTGGTCGCCGCCACTCCTTCGGCGGCGGCGGTTGTCCGAGCTCCCAAAAAAGCGACGCCCCGCGTACGGGCCAACACCAAGATGCGGCCTGCGGAGCCCGATCTCGATGCACCGTTCCCGCACTAAGCTCTACCCATTCGCGGTCTACGTCTTGGCATCGCTCGGCGCAGCGCG
Organism: Polyangiales bacterium; assembly: GCA_038240245.1. Taxonomy (GTDB): domain Bacteria; phylum Myxococcota_A; class Polyangia; order Polyangiales; family Polyangiaceae; genus DASWDH01. The sequence goes on along the minus strand of JBBSDY010000336.1, from coordinate 886 downwards.
CGCCTCGGCACAAGCGAAGGCCGAAAGCGGCGAGGCCAAGGTGCACCTCGATCGCGGGCTCGGTCTTTACCAGTCCAAAGAGTACGCAGCAGCAGCCACCGAGCTGGCGCAGGCGTACCAGTTGTCGCCCAACCCCGATCTGCTCTATGCCCTGGCACAGGCCAGGCGACTGGCCGACGATTGTCGTGCTGCTGCGCCGCTCTATCGCAAGTTTCTCGACGAGGGTCCTCCTCCCAAGGAAGCCGAGCTGGCGCGCAAGAACCTGGCTCGCTGCGAAGAAGAGGCTCGCGCCGCACCGCCCTCGCTCGGTCCCACCGCGGCGACGGTAGCGCCCACTGCGCCGGTGGCTCCGATTGCGCCGGTGGCTCCGATTGCGCCGGTGTCTCCGATTGCGCCGGTGGCGCCTGTTGCAAGCGATGCACGCTCGTCCAAGGTCGACCAAGCCGAGCGAATGGCAACACCCTGGTACGCCGATCTCGCGGGCGATCTGCTCCTCGGCGGTGCCGTCGTCGGCTATGGCGTGGCCAGCGGCCTGTATTTCGCCAGCCGTTCCGAGCTGGACGCCGCCGCCGGTGCGGCTCGTTACGACGACGTAGCGAGGCATGTCGATCGTGCGGCGTGGGATCGCAACGGAGCCTGGATCGCCGGCGCCGCGGGCACCGGGTTGCTGGTGTCCGCGATCCTCAGGTTGACGCTGCGCGGTCCGGCGCGTTCCGCCCACCCGGCGCCGGGCCCCACCGTTGCCCTGTCGCCCGTGGGCGCGATCCTCCGATTCTGAGCGCGAAAACAACGACATGGTGCGCTGTCAGGTGGCCCTGACACATCGGTGTCAGCTCGGGCTGTCGGCTGGGGGGGGCGCGGCGGGGGCGCCCGCGCGCGCGGCGCG
>JBBSDY010000335.1:0-5357 GCA_038240245.1 Polyangiales bacterium | reverse complement strand
CGACGGCGACGCCGAGGTTCACGCCGAGGGAGGCTCGCGGCAAGAGGCCCACCTGCGCGCCGATCGCCAGCTCGGCGCGACCCGGAAAACCCGCGGCAGGCACGGGGGCAAGCGGCGGCGGCGGCGCCGCAGGTTTCGGCGGCTCGGGCACAGGAGCAACACGCTCCCTGACCGGCGCATCGGAGAACGCTGCGGCGGGATCGACAGCAAGAGCCACCGCGAGCACGGCAGCGTTGCTCAGCGCTTCACAATCGTCGGCGCGGCTTTCGAGCTCGCGCAGCGGCGGGTTCGGATCGCTGGGATGGGCGCGCACCGCGATCTGCGCCCGCCAAACGCGTGCGACTCGCCGGGCAACACCTTCGATGCTTCGCGACGCCCGTGGATCGAAGGGATCGGTTCCCAGGCGATGCTTCACCCGCGCCGCGAGATCAGCGGAGTCGATGCAGCTGCCCGCACCCTCGAGTCGTACCCATTCGAGACGCGTCGGCTCGGCCGCACGGGCCCGGGCGCTCGACGACAGTACGGCCAGCACGCATCCAAAAGTGACCGCTCGAAGCTCGAACGGCGCACGTCTACTGCGCGGCGAGTGTCGGGGTGCAGAGCGCGGAAGCATTGCAGTAGGGCGGGGTGCAGTCGCCGGTGTTGGCGAGACGAAGGTGGATTTGTTGGCTGCGGGTGGTGCAGGCGTCGATGCCGGCGTCTTCGGGCCCGCCAATGTTGAGGCTCATGTTCCATCCGATCTTGCCGCCGGGCGCAAGGGTCCACACGCCCAAGTCGAGATCGCTTGCCACGACGAAGGCCTCGACCGCATACCCGCGTGCGGTGGGCACGGCGATGAAATTGGCGGAGGTCCAGGGTCCGAGATTGGTCGAATAACGAAACCGCTGTCCGCGGCGCGAGGGGGTGACGGTGTCGACGGGCCCGGCCACCACCAGCTGGATGGTGCCCGGATTGTCGTAGTCGGGCGGGGCCTGGATCACGCCGTCGTCGTCCAGAAAGAGCTCCACCCCATCGCCGCAATAGGCAAACGTCCCAAGTGGCGCCTGGTCGCGCGTGGGGTCTGCGACATCCACGTAAAAGTAGACGCCATTGGACCGGTACGCGACGGCCACGTTGGCACCGATGCCCGCGGGAACACCGGGCATGCTGTCGTCGACCCATCGCGTAAGCGTGACGTCGGGATCGAGCACGCCGTCGATCACCGGGGCAGTCGCCAGCGGGGTGACTTGATCGCAACGCATGAGCACGCTAGCGAGCGGCGCCGCATCGCTCGACTCACGTGCGTCGCTTGCGTCGAGCATGGCTGCCGGCGCATCGCTCGGCGCGCCCGCCTCGACGGCTTGTACGGACTGACGTGCCAGGCTCCAGTCGACCGAGCACCCCGCCGTGATCAAGGGCAGCAGCGCGAGAGCCTTCATCTCCCGTGCAGAATCGTGTCCAGGCGATCGCCATAGATGCTGTTGGGCGTGCTCTTGCGCAGCGCGCGCCCGCGCGCCTCGGCTTCTCGAGCACGTCCGAGCTTGACCAATGCCTGCACCAGGATGAGCTCGCGCTCGGCAGCGAGCTGTCCGTGTGGATAGCGCCGGGCATGCTCGCTCGCGATGGTGAGCGCCTTGCGAGGATCGGTGGACATGGCGACGTGCGCCTGGTTCAAGAGGTTGGCTTCGCCGGCCAGAGCGTCCTCGGGGGCGCTGGACGCTTCGGCGGAAGCGCTCCGTCCGGCGTTCGAGGGCTGCGCCTTCGGCTCGAGAGCAGGAGCCTGCAATCGTGCCGTCTCGGCGAGGGTGGGATCTTGAGCCACCGGAGCGGGCGCCGCCATTGCCTCGGGCACAGCCGGCACCGCCTGCGGCAATGGAGCGCGCCGCTGCACGATCAGGGTCATCGCACCCGCCAGGAGCATCGCGCCACCGCCGACGAGCCACGGCATCACCTTGACGAGAGATAACGCCGGCAGCGTCCCCATCGCCGCGATCTGGGCGGAGAGTCGCGCGTCGGTCGCCGGAGGGAGCGGCTCGGGCTTTTGCGCATCGACGAACAAGTCTTTGAGCGCGGGCGATCCTTCGAGACCGAGATCGCGGATGCGTCCAGGATCGTTCACGGAGCACCTCCCTGGAGTCGACGGCGCTCGGCGGCGTGCGCGAGCTTGCGCCGTGCGGTGTGAAGACGCGAGTGTACCGTTCCCACCGGGACGCCGATGAGCTCGGCTATCTCGGCGCAGCTCTGGTCCTCGACTTCGAACATGACCACCACGACCCGGTGATCGGGATCGAGCGTATCGAGCAGCGCGTTCAAAGTGGCCTGTCGCTCTTGCCGGCGGAGCCGCTCATCGGGCGCTTCGGTCTGGGCATGCCAATTTTCGACGCCCGGTCGAGCGATGTCGGCCTGGACTCCGTCGACCCGTTCGCGCCGCCGAAATGCCCGGCGACGGTGCCTGGCCACGCTACGCAGACAGATACCGTAAAGCCACGCGGTGAGCTTGGCCTCGGGACTGTAGGTGTGCAGGCGCTTGTGTACGATCATGAATACATCCTGGAACACATCGTCGAGATCGGGACGCCGAATGCCCATCCGTTGCAGCGTGAGCCAGACGAAGCCCTTCTGCGCGGCGTAAACCCCCGCAAGATCGAGCTTGGGTTGCGTCGCGGTTGACCTTTCTGAAGGGACTCCAGTGGACCCACGTAGCGATAATGTGCGGTCGCGACGCAATTCTTCACTCAAAATGACCCCGGCGGTACCGGACCCTACATCACGAATAAGTGAAGCGCTAGGCGACCTCCCCGCATTACCTTGTGATGATGGGTCGAATGCTCACCATCGCGCTCGCCGGCTGGCTCGCGGGATGCACCGGGGTCATCGCCAATCCCGGCCATGACGTCGGCGGGACCAGTGGCCCCACCGGCGGGGGCACGACCGCAGGCGGTTATGCGCTTCCCCCGGGCCGCACCGTCGCCGATCCACGCATCGACAGCTTGCACGGCGCGATCGGCATTCGGCGCCTCACCCGTTTCGAGTACACCAACACCGTGCGCGATCTGCTCGGCGTGCCCGATGCCGGAGTCGATCTCAACGATGCGCCCCGGATCGCGTTCTTCTCGAACAACGCCAACATGCAGAAGGTCGGCCTCCCCGAGCTCGAGGCCTACGATCGCGTCGCCGACAAGGTGTCGCAGCTTGCTCTCGCCAATCTCTCCCTGCCCGCCCGTTGCTCGCTCGCCGCGTTGACGGCAACGTGCGTGGGGCAGTTCTTGCCGCCCTTCTTGCAGGACGCTTTCCGCAGGCCAGCCGCCGCCGACGAGGTGACGCGTTACCAGGATCTCTACACTTCGCTCGTCGCGACCGACCCACCGGCCGAAGCCCTGCGAGGCGTCCTGCAAGCCGTGCTCCTGTCGCCTTCGTTCCTCTATCGAACCGAGATAGGAGATGCGGGCGGCAAGCTCGATCCCTATGAGCTTGCCAGTCGCCTCAGCTACTTCGTGTGGGGCTCGAAGCCGGACGCGGCCTTGCTGGTCGCCGCGAAGAACAATGCCCTGGACGACACCGCGGCGCGCGGCAAAGAGGTCGCTCGCCTGCTCGACGATGGTCGGGCCAAGGACGGCATGCTCCACATCATGAACGAGTGGATGGGGCTCGACGAGGTCGACATCGCCAAGAAGGGGAGCGACATCACCACCGGTCTGCCGACCGACATTCAGACGCAGCTCGAAGCTGAAACCAAGTCATTTTTGACCGATGCCCTCTTCGCGCCGGGGGCAACGTTCGAGACGTTGTACGACGCAAAATACTCGTTCATCAGCAAAGAGGGCGCCACCATCTACGGCGTTCAAGGCATCACCAGCGATGTTCCCCAGCGCGTCGACCTCGATGTGGCGACGCGCCGAGGGCTTTTCACCCAGCCGCTGGTGCTCGCCGCGCACACCAAGGAGTCGGGATACTCCGTCGTGCAGATGGGGCGATTCATCCGCGAGCACGCGCTCTGTCAGAGCATTCCGCCGCCACCGCCCAACGTAAAGACCGAGATCGCCGACACGCCCGAAAACGCCAACCAGACGTACCGGCAGAAGCTCGACGCGCACGCGAGCAACGGCGTCTGTGCTTCGTGTCACACCTTCATGGATCCGCCTGGCTTCGCATACCTCCCCTACGATCCGGTAGGAAGGTACAAGCCCCTCGACTCCCGGGGCGCTCCGTTCGACACGACGGGCACGCTGAACGACATCGACGGCAAGGCCTTCGATTTCAAGGACGCCGTGGGCATGCTCGACATCGTCGCGCAGAGCCAGGCGTCCAAGGCGTGCGTCGTCCGCAAGCTCACCGAGTATGCCTTCGGGCGAACGCTCGCCGATGACGACACCGGGCTGTACAAGGAGCTCGTGGTGGGCTTCGAGGACAACAAGGGCGACGTCAGGCACTTCTTGACGGATCTCGCGACGTCACCCGCCTTCAGCGTTCGCGGGCCCAAGGAGCAATGACGATGGCACGCCGCAAGATCGATCGTCGTAGTCTCATGCAGAGCGCCGCGATGACTGCTTTTCTCCTTCCCATCGTCCGCGCGACCATGGCCGACGCCGCCACCGCGCCCCTGCGGCGCTTCTTGGTGCTCTGGCACCCCAATGGTCTCAACTATCCGGACGCCGGGCCGAGTGGCAGCCAAACCGCGTGGAGCTTCGGCGACTATTTCTCCGGGCTCGAGCGCCACCGCGCCGACACCATCGCGCTCTCGGGGATGCAGATCGGCGGAGTTCCTTACGGCAAAAACACGGAAATCGGGCACAAGTCGGGGGGAATGGGTTGTCTCACGTGCACTCCCGACGAGGGCACTGGCTTTGCGACCGGGCCGTCGGTCGATCAATTCATTGCGCAGAAGATCAACGATCAGGGCCTTGCCCCCATGCGGCGCGCGCCCGTGTTCGGCGTCGGCAACAGCAAGCAATCGCCGTTCTGCCATGTCTTCCACGAGGCAGCGGGCAAACCGGCCATCGTCGAGAACAGCCCGAAGATCGCCTACGACTCGCTGTTCGCCAACGTGGCGGCGAGCACCGGGCAAGACACGTCCAAGATTCTGGCGCGCAAGAAAAGCATCCTCGACGCGGCGCTCGCCGACTGCAACCAGCACCTTGCCGCGCTTCCGGCCGACGGCAAGGCACTTCTCGATTACCACTGCACGAGCATCCGTCAGATGGAAACCAACCTGCAAAGCAGCGCTGTCGTCTGCGCTCCGCCCAAGGCGGGCTACGACAAGAACAGCGCTCTCGACTCAGGCAACCCCAGCAACTACGAGGCGCTCACCGATTTTTTCTTTCAGATGATCCAGGTCGCCTACCTGTGCGATCTCACGCGGGTACAGAGCTTCAGCTTCG
>JBBSDY010000334.1:0-5361 GCA_038240245.1 Polyangiales bacterium | reverse complement strand
CATCGCGAACGAGCTTGGTGCGCGCCGCGTCTTCGGGAAGCACCGTCTCGAGGTAGCGCTGGAACACGAACGAGCGATCCTTGGCACCCAGAAGCTGACGCGCGAGCCCCACGACCCGCGCGACGCCGTCGCGCCAGAACGAAAGGTGGCTGCCGAAGTCGATGGCGACGACGGGCGCGCGACGCGGAGGCCCGGGGTGATTGCGGGGATTGGAAAAGCAGGCGATCCCCTTGAGCAGAATCTCGAGCTCGAAAAGAACTTCTTCCTTTCGCTCGATCGCCAGCGCGGAGAACCACGCCATCCGCGCCTGGTGTTGCTCGCGCTTGAGACCGCGCGTCTGCGAGAGCAGCTCGGAGTAGGCGTCGTCGGTGGGACGGCCGCTATCGCGCGTAAGCTGCATGCGCTCTTCGAACTATCACGCCACGATGGCGGTGGACACCTTGGCTGGACGTTTTTTTGACGCGAGCCACAGGAGCGCCGCAGGCATGACCAGAACGGCCGCCACGATGCAGGTCATCTCGCCCGCCGCCGCCGCCAAACCAAAGCTGGTGATGGCCTGGTTCATCGAAAGGGTCAGCGCGAGGTATCCCAGCGTGGTCGTCATCGAGCACAGGACGACGGCGCCGCCGGTCTCGACGATCACTTGACGCATGTTCTCCGTTCCGTCGCGGCGGATTCGCTCCATGACGTTGACGGCATAGTCGACCCCGATGCCGAAGGTGATGGGTAGCGCCACGAAGTTCAAGAAGTTGAGCTTGAGCTGCTTCAGCGCCAAAAACGCCACCATTGCCGTCACGCCCAGCAAGAGGGTGAGCATCACCGTCCAGCCCGCGCGACGGCCGCGAAACGCGAGCAGGACGATCAGCCAGGTTCCCGCGAACGAGGCAATGATGGCCTTGGGCGCGTCCTCGACCACGGCCTTGATCACGTCGGCGAAGATGACCGCCCTGCCCGAGCCGTGAATGACCTCGCCGTTGGGCAGCTCGATGGTGCGAAAGCTGTCCGCCCAGAGCTCGAGGTAATGGCCGTCCCATACGCTTCGGCCGTCCTTGGGGGTGATGTAGACGATGCGGCCGCGGGTGCCGTCTTTCTCGGTGAAAGCCCGGGCCATTTGCTCGGGCAGGTCGTCGAGGCCGAGCAGGGTGAGAGCGGTCGGCGGCAAGTAGGGTGTGAGCTCGACCCAATCCTTCTCGGCGATCACGCCGCGCATTCGCGCGCGCAGCAGAAGGTCGCGCGTTTCGTTGAGGAGGGGGATCTTCTCTTTTTGGTCCTTTGGTAGAAGGTCGAACAGGGTGACGACCTGCTCGAAAGGCTTGAGGTCGGTCGGCGCGATGTCGCGCCGATGCTCGAGCACCGCCTTGACCGGCAGCGCCTGGTCGACCCGATCGACCATGATCGCCATGCCGTCCTGGCCGATTCTGCCCACGACCTCGTCGACGCGCTCCGAGAGCAGACCCGCCTCTGAGCGAGCGCCCTTGTGCTCGGTGCGGAGCTTGGTCATGTCGTACTCCATCGGATCGGTGGCGAAGTAGTGCACCGATGCGGCGAGCGATGCCACACCTACTATGGCCGCGATGATGGTGATGCCGCGCGGAAAGCGCTCGGCCAGCCAGGCGAACCCATAGCCATAGAAGCCGCGCACGCGGCTGCGCAGCGCGTTGGGGTGCAAAAAGAGCGGGCTGGTCTTTTCGGAGACGACCAAGATGGTGGGAAGAAACGCGTACGTCGCGATCCAACACAGAATCATCCCCGTACCGCCGATGATCCCGAAGTGCTTGAAGCCGCGAAAGTTGGTGATGGCGAGCGAGCCGTAGGAGAGCATCGCGGCGCCCGCCGCAGCGAGCGTGGCGACCCATGTCTCCCGGTGAGCCACGAAGACGGCCTCGCCCGGGGTCTTGCCCTGCGCCCGCCGCGCCTCGAGGTAGCGGGCCATGTAGATGATGCCGAAGTTGATGCCGTTGCCGGCGATGATGCTCACCAGAAAGCCCGTCGAAGCATTGAGATAGCCGATCATCAGCCTGGCCGCGCCGAAGGTCCACGCGATGCCGATGGCAATGGTGAGCCCCATGGCCAGGAGCGTTCGAAACCGCAAGAAGAAGAGCAGGACAGCGGCGAGGACCATGAGAACGCCATAAAACCCGACGTGGCCGAGATCGTTCTTGACCGATTCGTACTCTTCGACACTGGTTACGAAATCGCCCGTGTAGTGAACGGTGAGGCCGGGATCGAACGACGTCGGGTTGGTCTCGCGCACGACCTCTTCGATCTTGGCCCGCAACCTGTGCGCCGGGTCGATGCTTCCCGGCTCGACCGGCGTGCGGACCAGGATGGCGAGGACGCGGCCGTCCTCACCGATGTAGTAGCCGCTTCCTCCCGCTCGCTTCTCGAACTGTTCGGCTGACTTGCCGAATCTCTCGCGCAACGACGCGGCGGTGAGCGGAGGCGGAGGATCGCCGAGCTCGAGATCGCCACCGGCGCGTTTTTGAACCTCGTAATCGTAGCGCTCTCGAACGTCGTCGTGGACTTTGCGAATCTCGTCGAGGGGCGCGTAGAGCAACTTGTTGTGCTCGAGGAACGTGTGGGCCTCGCGGTTGCCCGCGTCGACCGCACCGACCCACTCGGGGCCCAGGGCTTGGATGCGCGGGACGACTGCCTGCGCGAAGTGCTCGAGCGCCTCGAGATGACTCTGGGGAACCTCGGCCACCAGGGTCAACGTCGAGGCCGAGGTGAGCTTCTCGCCCACCCGTCGCATTTCGACCACACTTGGTTTGTTATCGGGCAAAAGCTCGGAAAAGTCGGTTTTGAGCCCGAGACCTCGCGCAGCGAGAAGCGCGGGGACCGTGGTGACAACGGCCAGCAGCGCCACGGCCCATGGACGTTCGACCTGCGCCCTTGCCAGGAGGCAGAAAAAGCGCTGAAGGCGTCCAAGCAGCTCGTTCATCGTCGTTTCGTTCTTAGCCCCTAAGCATTCCCCGTGCCGCTCATAAGTATCCTGCCCGCGTCTTTCGACCTGTCGGAGATGGCGGGCCGCCCATCGTTCCCATCGGGATACGGGGAGCTCGCGACGCCCGGGCCAAGGATGGCGTCCTGGGCTTCGGTGCGGGCGGCCATCGTCGAGCTATCGGGATTGCCCGCGGTCGACGTTCACGGCGAGGGCGAGACCGTCTTCGGCGGTGGGCCCTTGGGGTTGAAGTCGAACGGATAGTTCACCGTCGATTCCATTCCCTTGCGGCTTGGTGGAAACTTGAGCGTCTTGAGCACGGCGACTGCGCACGTCTCGACATCGGCGGCGTGGATCTCGGATTTGGATTGGTCGGCCTGGGCGGTTTTCACGGTGCCGTCAGGGTTGAGCACGAAGCTCAAAATGAAGGTGCCCTTGATGCCGGGATGGCCCTTCAGCGACTTGTCGTAGCAAGCTCGGAAAGAGTCGCGGTTGCTGGCGACGACCGCACGGATGTCGTTCGTGCTGCGATCGGGCGCGGCCACGGGGGCGGCAGAGGCCGCCGCGGGTGTGGGCGAGGGCGAAGATGCCGCAGGGGTCGGTGACGGGCCGGAGATATCGGAGCTCGCCACCGCGGCGGTCGGATCGGTCGATGATGGGGAGCTCGCCTGCGTGGGCGCGCCGCCGCAAGCGGCAATCGAGGACAACCCGGCGAGAACGGCTCCGGCAACAGCGTTGAGGTACGTGCAGGCCTGCATTAGGTGAGGACTCTACACCAAGATCGAGATCGCAGCAGATAGTACGCAACGGCGATGCCTGGTGGCCGATGGGGGATCAATGCACCTGCACGCGCTGGCTTGTGTCGTCGTTCTTTGTCTGGGTGAGGCTTGCAGCCCCGTTCGCCCTGAGATCGAGGCTCCCATCGACGCGGGTGAGGACCGATTGGAGAGCGCGAAGGGATCAGCCGGCGTGCGGCTGCTGTCCGACGTGCCGACGCCCGCGGAGCCCGACGCAGCGATGGGCACGTGGGGAGCGGCTGCGCGCGACGCGGCAGGCGACGCAAGGGGCGGCGCCGGGCCGACCGACGCATCGGTCGACAACAATCCTACGAGTGACGAGGGCGCGAGCGACACCGGTCTCTTCACGTACACGACATGTTCGGCGCTTCGTGAGTGTGCTCGCGGATCATCGGTAGAGGCCGAGTGCCTGCGCGCGTCATCGCTCGAGGCGCGCACGCTGGGCGAGCCCGTGCTGACCTGCGAGAGACAGCGATGTGGCGACGCCTGCTCCTCGGCAACCTCGCTCGCCGATTGCAACGCCTGTCTCGTGAAGGCGTGTCCGGCTGCTCTGACTGCTTGTGTCCGCGAGAGCGGGTGCGGTGACGGCAACCGGTCTCCCACCGAGGAGTGCGACGACGGAAACGACCAGGATGGCGACGCCTGCACCAACGCCTGCACCGGCGCCCGCTGCGGCGACGGCATCGTCGATGCGGCACACGAAGAATGCGACGATGGCAACGCCATCGACACCGACGCATGCTCGCACACCTGTGCGCGGGCATCGTGCGGTGACAACATCGTCCATTCCGGCGTCGAGGGATGCGACGATGGCAACCTCATCGACGGCGACGGCTGCAGCGCCCAGTGCTTCATCGAGGGGTGCGGCGACGGCATCGTACAGGCCACCGAAGAATGCGACGACGGCCCGGCCAATGCCGACAGCGCACCCTGCCTCGTCACCTGCCGTACCAACCGCTGCGGCGATGGCAAAGTCTGCAGCGACGTCGTTTCGGGCTGCGGCGCCAGGCCCGGCACCAAGCTCGAGATGTGCGACGACGGCAAGACGACGGGCGCGTGCAGGGCCGACTGCACGATACCGTTCTGCGGCGATGGCGAAGTGCAGCCCCTGGTCGAGGAGTGCGACGACGGCAACCGCAACGCCTTCGACATGTGCTCCAACGAATGCAAGGCAGCGGCTAGCCACCTGCTCATCACCGAAGTGGTCACCCGTCCTGCCGGCGCCGAGATGATCGAGATCATGAACCCCACCGGTTTCTCGGTTGCGCTCTCCGACTACGGCCTGTCCGACAACCACCTCTACTACAAGATCGTTTCGGGGACGTTCACCACGGCGAGCGGCTCGGACTTCGCTGCGCGCTTTCCCGATGGAGCCACCATCGGGCCTGGCGAATACCGCGTGGTCGCCCTCGCCAATGCCACCGGCGGCTCGGCCAGCTTCGTTGCAGCCTACGGAAAGAAGCCCGACTTCGAATTGCGACCCACCGCCAATGGCGCCGTCGACGACGCTCGCATCCCCAACATGCAATCGGCCCAGGCCACGTCGTCGATTGGGGCCAGCGCGTCTCTCACCGATGGGGGCGAGCCGGTCGTACTCTTCTTTTACCGGGGTGGACCGCTCGT
>JBBSDY010000333.1:0-5365 GCA_038240245.1 Polyangiales bacterium | reverse complement strand
GTCCAGTTACCGGGCGGGCTCACCGGGGGTGGCAATGCCTCGGCAGGCTCGCGGGAGTCGAACTTATCGAGGTGAAGGATTTGCTCAGTCGTCGTGGGTGGCGATCGCCAGGCCTCATCGACCGCCTCCCACCCGCCGCCCGCTGCGCCCCCCCTGGACAGACCGCGACGGCGCAACGCGTTGACGAACATGACGCCGTCCACGTAAGGCGCCACCAGGGATGCCCGGAGCACCCTCGGCACGCTTGCACCGTCGGGCGTCGAGGTCATGGAGCTCTCGACTTCGGCGGCGAAGACATCGTCAGGAACGTCGGTGGAGCGCCGACCACTCCCGGCGAACATCAGGTCCATCATCGCACTGGTGGCGTCGCCTTCGGCGAGCGCTTGGATCGCACTCTCGCGGTCGTTGGCGTCCGGCTGGTACGTGAGGCGCGCTCCCAGATCGTAGTATTGGTCCTGCAAGGCGTGCACGAGCTCGTGAGCGAGCGTTGCGTCCGCCGCGCGATCTTGCAGATCGGAAGCGAGGTACATCTGCTTGTCGTGCGGCTCGTAGAACCCGGCAAGCTGTACTTCGAGTAGCTTGAAGGCACCTTTTTCGTAGTCGTAGTCGGGAGCGACCATCCCGAATCCGACGAGGAGCTCGCCCTGATGGTGAATGACTTCGTGCGGCACTTCGCGAGCGACGTGCTGCCTTACACTTTCGATGAGCGCCGACCGATCGAGCACGCGCGCCTGCACGCTGGCCCGTGGCGACAAGTGACGCACGGCCGCTACCCGCATGAGAAAATCCGCGACTCTTTGCTGGACGTCGGACATTGGCACTCGCCCCGGCAAGGCAGCAACGGGCGCCGCATCGGCGTCGCGAGCCGGGGTCCGAGCTTCTGCCGGCGATGGACCTGTCACGGACCTGGTCGCTGGCGCGCAGGCTCCCATCGCGGCGATGAGCGCCGCCATCCAAGTCGGTTTCACGTACCGGTCGTTCCCCGCAGTCCGAGCTCTGCATCGGCCCGAAGGGCTGCGATCGCCGCACGGTAGTCGGATTTGCCGAAGATCGCCGAGCCCGCAACCAGCACGCGGGCGCCGGCCTCGACGACCTGGCGGGCGGTGCCGGGAGCCACGCCACCATCCACCTCGAGCGCGATGTCCCTGGCTCGCGAATCGATCATCTTGCGGATGGCGCGAATCTTCGGCAGAACTTCGGGCAGGAAGCTTTGGCCGCCGAACCCTGGGTTCACGCTCATGACCAGAACCACATCGACGTGATCGAGAACGTACTCGATCGATTCGGGCGGCGTGTGTGGGTTCAGGACCACGCCCGAGCGCTTTCCTAGCGCGCGAATCTGCTGGAGCGTTCGCGCCAGGTGGTAGGACGGCTCGACGTGAACGCTGATGCTGTCGGCTCCCGCCTCGGCAAAGTCGTGCACGTATCTTTCGGGCTCGACGATCATCAGGTGAACGTCGACCGGCAATCGCGTCGCCTTGCGAACGGCTTTCACCACGACGGGTCCGATGGTGATGTTGGGGACGAAGCGGCCATCCATCACGTCGACGTGAATCCAGTCTGCGCCCGCAGACTCGGCGGCTTCGACTTCTTGGGCGAGACGGCCAAAATCAGCGGAGAGGATCGACGGAGCGATCTTGAGAACGTCGGACGCCATCAGGCCTTTCAACTACCACGGCCGTCGCTGGGCGCATGCGGTTTTTGGGCCCGAGCTATACTCCGCATCCGATGCCGGCGGGCCCCCCCAAAGCTCCATTTGCCGACTGGCCCATCCAGCTCGTTACGCCGCACGGCTACCTTTGGTACACCGATCCGGGAGTGATGATCACCCAGGCGCACATCGCGCACGCGGATCTCGCTTCGGTGATTCCCATGTCGGAGTACACCGACGCTGTTTGCGAGCACAAGCGCGACGAGCTAGCCAAGCTCGGCGGACTGCTCATCATTCACGACTGGCGGGCGGTCAAAGGCTACGATTCCGACACCCGCAAGCATCTCATCAAGCGCGTCCAGGACCGACCGCGCGGACTGGTGCGAGGGGTGATCATCGCTGTTTCTTTGAATCCTTTTTTGCGCACGGCCGTCCAGGTCGCGAGCGCGATCATGTCGGCGACGACGGGGGCTCGTCTGCAGATGGTCGATTCTTTGAGCCCCTCTCTGATTGATTGCCACGTGCGGGCTCCCGCACCTTCGTCTCGTTTTCCGGGGACCTGACGAGGGGTCGCCCAAGAGTCCTCGAGTCGCCATGGGGCCGCGCCGGACTTTGGGCGCGCTGGCAGGTGGATACGGGGAAGAGTACTGTAGGCCCCCGATGCTGACACGAGCCCTCGAGAAGCGAGACTACGACCTCATCGTTCAGGTCATCGACCGCTGGTGGGGCGGCCCCACCAGCGCCCTCGCGCACCCCATTTTCTTTTACGAGCTGGGCGAAATGGCCCGCATCGTCGAGGACGACGGGGTGATGGTTGGTTTTCTCCTGGGATTCATCGCCAAGTCCAAACAGGGCGGGGACGTGGGGTACGTGCACCTCGTGGGAATCCACCCCGATCATCGGCGGCGGGGCGTGGGTCGGCTTCTCTACGAAGCGTTCGAACGTGATTGCCGAAAAGCCGGCGCCCTGCAGATGAAGGCGATCACCACGACGGGCAACGAAGGATCGCAAGTGTTTCACCAGGTTCTCGGGTGGGACATGATCGAGACCGAAAACTACGCGGGTCCGGGGCGCACGCGCATCGTCTTCAGCAAAGACTTTTCTTCGAACCCCGAGACCAAGGTCTGAAGCGCGAATGGAACCACGAGCAACACCTTTACCGCCGCTGCCCCTGCCAAGCGGCATCACACCGGTCGAGCTGCGCGACATTGGCTTGTTCGGCGCGCTCGGCGACGATGCGCTTCAGCACCTTGCGTCGAGCCTCAAGATTTTGCAGCGGGGCGCGGGCGAACTCATCTTCGGCGAAGGCGACGCTGCGCGCGAGTTCTACGTAATTTTGCAAGGCGAAGTTGAGGTTTTCAAGGTGCTTCAGCGCGGAACCGAGGCGCGTCTCGCCACGCTGACACTCGGCCACTGGTTCGGAGAAATGTCGGTTCTCGACGTTCAGCCTCGTTCGGCCAGCGTCCGCGCGCTCGTGCCCTGCTCACTGCTGGTGGTGACGGCCCGTGATCTCGACGCGCTGTATCGCCGCGACTTGCGATCGTACACGCTCGTCGTGCTCAACGTTGCCCGCGAGCTGGCCCGCCGCCTCCGTGTCGTCGACGAGCTGGTCGCGGACTTCGTCGGAAACGTTCGTAACCAGCATATCGGCTACGGCTAACTCGCCTAGTCGCCAGTACCTTCGACGGCATCGGGAGCAACGTCCTTCGATCCGTCTTGCGTGGCATCGGAGGCCGCGGCGTCACCCTTGGCGTCGACGGCCGAAGCATCGACCGAAGAAGCGTCGACCGACGAGGCGTCGAGTCCGGCCTCGACCGCGGCTGCCACGCTCGCGTCGCTTGCGTTCGGTCGCCCGCCGTCGGTCACTGCCATGGGGCCAGCTCCTGCGCCGCCGCCGCTGCCAGGGTTTGTGATCACGGGGCTTCCGCCCCCTCCGACGGCTCCGGTAGTGGAAGAGCCGCCCGTTCCAGTGGCGCCCAACGAGGTGGGCCCATTGTCGGAGCCAGTCTTGTCGCCCGGCGGCTCGGGCTGGGGGTTGAGCGTACAGGAGCCGATCCACAGGGCCGCGGACAGCCCCGCGGCGGTGAGCCCCACCCGGCCCCATCGCAGCGTCATTGTACAGGGAGGGTAGCACGGCGTGGGCCATGTTGAGCCATCGCGTATCCCTCGGAATTCAGGGTCTTCGCGGTTTCGCTGGCACACAATGGCCCAATCCGCGACACGCAAGTCCTGTGGCACACTTGGCTCAGACTACATGTTGACCAGGCTCAGTCCGCGGCGGTAGTCCCCTCGGGGGTCGCATCGGCCCCGGCGTCGGAAGAAGACGATTCGACGGCCGCGTCAGCGGCCCCATCCTCGGTTGCGCCAGCTTCGGACCCGACATTGGATGTATCGGACATGATTGATGAATCGCTACCATTGACTCCCCCGTCCGCGGTGTCGTGCACGGCCGGGTCGCTTGCCCCGCCGTCCACGGCCAGGTCGGAACCTCGACCGGTGGAGCCTTCCTGCGGATTGCCAGGGGCTGATGTGGAAAACGGTGGCTCGGGCTGCGGGTTCAAGGCGCAGGAAGCCCCGAAAAGAAAACAAACAGCGGCCAAAACCGCCAAATTCGGGCGCCCGGGCATAACGGTCCCTCAATACCAGCACATTCTAGGCCACCAGCGATAGTTGCACGAAGGGGCAAAGCGCCCTACCCCGTTGCCTTGCATGAGTGTCGCCGCACTGTCGGCCCGGAGTGTCACCAAGCGGGTGGCCGACGGGCGAGCACGCCGAGAGGTGCTGAAGGATGTCAGCCTCGATTTGCATCGAGGCGAGCTCGTCGTGATCCGCGGCGCGAGCGGGAGCGGCAAGACGACCCTGCTCGCGGTACTGGGAGGCATGCTGCTTCCCACCTCGGGCGAAATCTGGCTGGATGGCGAGCCCGTCTCGCGCCTGCGGGATCATCAGCGAGCGCAGATCCGGCGCGCGAAGGTTGGGTACCTCTTTCAGGATTTCGGGCTCATCGAGCAGATGAGCGTGCTCGATAACCTCCTCTTGCCGCTCGTGCCCGAAGGGCGCGCGAACGATGCCCGGACGCGGGCGCTTGCCCTCCTCGAACGATTTGGCATCGAATCGCTGGTGCACGCAAGCGTCGCCGGCCTCTCGGGTGGCGAACGCCAACGCGTGGCTCTGGCCCGCGCCAGGATGCTCGTGCCGGCGGTGCTCCTCTTGGACGAGCCCACCGCCCACCTCGACACGGGTCGGGCTCGCACGCTCATGGATGATCTGATCGGACTTGCCCGGGAGAAAACCGCGGTGCTCATCGCGTCTCACGATCCACGCGTCTACGACGATGCGAGGGTGACAAGGCGCGCCGATTTGCACGACGGTGTTCTCACGTGACGCTCCTCGAGCCCTGGGTGATGATCAGGCTGATGGCGGGGGCCGTCGCCACGATCCTTTTCGCGTACGGTGCGCTGGTCGGGGTGAAGATCCTTCGCTACGCGCACCTCGAAACGGCGACCGAGGGCCGTCTCTCGCTCGAACGTCAGGCCGAGCTGGCGGCGACGCTGGTCAAGGTCGGCGCCCTTGCCCAGCTCTTCGCGTGCGTTCTGTCGGTGGTGGCAGCCGATCGTCTCTCGGGAGCCATTCGCGGCGCGATGTGCGGGTACGGCGTTGTCGACCAGAACCGCTGGGGCTGGTTTTCGATGGCTGCCACGATCGTTGCCAGCG
>JBBSDY010000332.1:0-5393 GCA_038240245.1 Polyangiales bacterium | reverse complement strand
CATACCGAGGCGTCGCAGATCGGACCTCTTTTGCCACGCGAAACGGTCGTACTCGCCTCCCGGACGCGGGGCCTCGGCAGACACGACGGCCGTTGCGATCTCAATCTTGAGCTTGCGATGCGTGAGCACGTGCGTCTGCTCGCCCACCGTTTTGAGCTGCAGGGTGCGCGCGCCGAGCAGGGCTCCCATGAGTGAGCCCGGGGCCTTGCCATTTTCGAGCTCGACCATAGGAGGCTCCCAAAGGCCGCCGAACAGGCCCCCTTCCCTGCGGCGTCCCATGAGCACCTGTGCTCCGCGCCGCGAGACGAGGGCAACCATGCGGACCTCGCGCGGAGCCTTCTTCTTTTTGGCAACCGGGAGCTCGGCCGTGATGCCGCGTGCGTGCGCGTCGCAGACCTCGCGAACCGGGCAGACCTCGCACCGTGGCACTGCCGGCAAGCAGATCGTCGCGCCGAGCTCCATCAGCGACTCGTTGTGACGGCCCGGCTTGTCGTCGGGCATGAGCGCGCCCGCCAGCGCCCAGACTTCGCGCGAGCCCGCGGGCGATCGAACGTCGCACGAAAGGGCGAAGATGCGCGCCAGGACGCGGGCCACGTTGCCGTCGACGAGCGGCTCCCTGGCGCCGAAAGCGATGCTTGCGATGGCTCCCGCGGTATAGGGCCCGATGCCCGAGATCTCCCGGAGCGATGCGATGTCTTCTGGCAGCTCGCCCCCGTATTTCTCGACGACCTCGCGCGCGCCGGCGTGCAGCGCCCGCGCGCGACGGTAGTACCCGAGCCCGCTCCAGGCACCGAGCACGTCGCCGAGATCTGCCCGGGCAAGCTTTCGCACCGTGGGGTAGGCGCGAAGAAAGCGCGGGAAATACGACTCCACGGTCTTCACGCGGGTTTGCTGCAACATCACTTCCGACAGCCAGATGGCATAGGGGTCCCGCGTACGGCGCCACGCAAGGTCGCGCCGCTCGCGATCGAACCACGCACCGAGACGCTCGGTCAGGTTTCGGCGGCGCCCCTCAGGAACAAGCAAGTTCGAGCTCGCTCACCGTTTTGGGAATGTCGGCGGTGAGATTCAGATTTCCTTCGGCGGTGACGAGGATGTCGTCTTCGATGCGCACGCCGATGCCGCGGTAAGCCGCAGGCACCGCGGTGTTGTTCTGGGAAACGTAGATGCCCGGCTCGACGGTGATCACCATACCGGCCTGCAGGGGACGCGCTTTTTTCGCGCGGAAGTAAGCGCCCACGTCGTGCACGTCCATGCCGAGCCAGTGGCTGGTGCGGTGCATGAAGAGAGGGCGATAGAGGTTCTCGTCGAGGATCTTCTGGCGATCACCGGTGAGCAGGCCGAGCCCCAAAAGACCGTCGACGATGACGTGGAGCGCAATCTTGTGAATGTCCTCGAGGGTCGCTCCCGGCTTCGTGCCGGCGATCGCCGCGAGCTGGGAATCGAGCACGAGCTGGTAGATCTGTTTCTGCGCCTCGCTGAACTTGCCGCTCACGGGGTACGTTCGCGTGACGTCCGACGCATAGTAATCGTACTCGCATCCCGCATCGACCAACAGAAGGTCGCCTTCTTCGATGCGCTTG
The DNA here is from genome assembly GCA_038240245.1 of Polyangiales bacterium. GTDB lineage: Bacteria > Myxococcota_A > Polyangia > Polyangiales > Polyangiaceae > DASWDH01. Next base: position 3,810 of record JBBSDY010000332.1, on the reverse strand, counting down.
GTGTTGCTCGTGTAGTGGAGCACGGTGGCGTTGACCCCAGCTCCGACGATGGGGCTGTAGGCGGGCCTTTCCGAGCCGTTCTTGCGAAATGTCTCGCGCAGCAGGGCCTCGACCTCGTACTCGTAGCGTCCGGGCTTGGCCAGGCGCATCGCGCCCACATGGGCGTCGCGCGTGATCGCCGCGGCGCGTTGCATGGCGATGATCTCTTCTTGGGACTTGAAGAGCCGCATCTCGTGGAGCAGCGCCGCGGGATCGATCATCTGCGTGGGACAGGTGACGCCCCGGCGCGCGCGCATCCGTGTGGCGTCGAGGGCGGTCACGATCTTGTCGTCGAATGCGCGGTCTCGTCCGAAGCGGTAGAGCAGCTTGTCGTGGTTCTCGAGATACTCGGGGAGCTTGGCGGCGAGCTCCGAGATGGGGAAAGCGGCATCCGCGCCGAATTCGCTGACCGCGCCTTCGACGCCCGCGCGCGCCCCATCCCACACTTCTCGCTCGGGATCGCGCGGTCGCACGAACAGCACCGTCTTGTGCTCGGGGTGCTCGCTCGCCATGACCAGAACCGACTCGGGCTCGTCGAATCCGGTGAGATAGTGAAAGTCCGAATCCTGGCGGTACTCGTGCTCGACGTCGTTGTTGCGGATGGCGACGGGCGCGGCCGGCAAAACCGCCACGCCGCCCGGTAGCTGGGCCATCAACGCCTGACGGCGACTCGCGAAGGAGCTCACTCTACCGCTACGGGGTAGCGGGAGAGTCCCCACGGGTCAAGTCGAGCAGGCTCGCCCGGTCGCGGCGCTCGAACGGTGCTTATGGAAGGCGCCAGATCTGAAGGGCGTAGGAACCCTTGCCCTGGCGGGCGTGCACCCGAACGGTGTGCTTGCCGCCGTCGAGGAGGCAAAAAGGTCCGTCGGGGTTCAAGATGGGCCAGCGGTCGCCATTGTGATCGCTGGCCACCGGCACACCCTTGGGATCGCGCACCTCGATCGCCAGATCGAGCACCTCGGCCGTGGCAACCGCAAAAATCCGAAAGCATTCACCCGGCTTCGCCTCGAGGAGATGCTCGACCGGGATGTCGGAGGCGTCTCCGGTCAGCGGCGTGCCGACCATCTTCATGCCGTTTTCGGGCCCACAGAGGAGGGCGAGACGGTTGACGTCGCGATCGGGCGTGGTCGTGGGCCGGAAATGCGCGTAGCAAGTGACCCACGGGCCGCCCACCGGCTCCGGTTTGCTTGCCCCATCGCCTGCCGTACTCGACGACTGCCCAGCCAAGCTGGACGCGCCCGGAACGGGATCGGGCCGCGGCCGAAGACCCTCCGTGGCGGCCCCGGGTTTCGGACCGGCGCGGTCGGCCCCCTCGGTCACCGAAGCTTCCCCGGATTTCCCCCGACAATTGCAAATAGCCATCTGTGCCAGGAGTGCCACGAGGCGGGTCGCCCGAAGAGCCTTCATGGCCTGTCACGGTACCATTTGGAACGAAGGGCCCGCTTGGTCAGTCTTGCCTGGCACATTGACGCGCCTGGTCACGGGGTCTACGAAAGGTACACTGGTCACCAGAAAGAGCATGGACAGCAGTCGCTCCGACAGATCGCCCGACGACGACTTGCATGGTCGCAAGCTGGTCGAGCGCGTGCTGCGCGACACCATCAAGAGGGTGGTCGAGTCCGGCGTCGAGAAGATCGCCGAGGGCCCCGAGAGTCTTCGAAACTTCGTCGGCGATCTCAAGCTGCCCAAAGAGATCTCGAGCTACTTGTTTTCCCAGATCGACGAGACAAAAAACGGCCTTTATCGCGTGGTCGCCAAGGAGATCCGCGGTTTTTTACAGCAAAACGACCTGGGCGAAGAGATCGCGCGAGCGCTCGGACATCTTTCGGTCGAGATCAAGACCGAGATCCGGTTCGTCCCCCAAAAGGACGAGGCCAGCGAGGGTGTCCGGCGAGCCCAGCCAGAAGTTCGAGCTTCGGTGCAGGTCAAGTCCGACGGCCCGCCGCCCGATACCGGCAAGAGCCCGCCCTGACGGCCGCGCTTGCGTGCTAGTCTGCGGCACGCATCGATGCCAACCAAACAGTTGAAGCCTGGGGACGAAGTCGACTCGTGGTGCACCAAGTGCAAGATGGATCTGATGCACCGGATCATCGCCATGCAAAATGGCAGCATCATCCGGGTCGAGTGCCGCACCTGCAACGGGCATCATAACTACCGCAAGCCCAAGAGCGCGGCCGCCGAGCCGCGCGGCGCGACGGCCCGAACCTCGTCGACGAGAGCCGCATCGGGCGGCACATCGCCCCGCAAGGCGGCCGCCGCCGAAATCGAGCGACAGCGCGAGCAGACCTGGGAAAAGGCTGTCCTCGGACAGTCGATCGCGTCGTTCAAGTCCTACCGGCCCAGTCAGACGTTTGCCCTCGGCGAGCTCATTCGACACGGAAAGTTTGGCGATGGATACATCGTGCGTGTAATCGATCGACAAAAGGTAGAGGTGATGTTCAAAGATGGACCGCGCACCCTCGCGCAGGCCCTCGAGGCCTGAGACCCGGCGATTCGCCCTCGCACTGGTCCTGGTTGCGTCATCGTTGCCGGCGCGCGCAGCCCTCGGCGCCGAGATTGCGATCCTGCCTTCGGCCGACGGACGTCTGGGGGCGTGGTTGGCGCTCGGACCGGCATCGTCAGGTGCCAAGATCAGCAAGCCCCACGACCTGGGCACCACCATCGTCGGGAATGAATCGAACCTGAGCGGTCGCCTCGGGCGCACGGTTTCTCTCGCCGCGCTCGATCCCGACACCGACGCCTCGAGCGCGGCATGGAAGGTCGTCAGCGCCGCCGAGGGCCCCATCGATCTGCTGTCCGTCCTCGGCCCACGCGGGCCCGAGGCGTTCGCCTTTCTGTACGGCGTGCTCCACCTCGAAGCCCCGCTAACCGGAATGCTCCTTCTCGGAGCGAGCGACGGCGCCAAGGTGTGGATCGATCGCAGGGTGGTCTCGGCGAACGACTGGCCGAGGCCCGAGCGCGACGACGAAGACGTCATCCGTCTGGATCTTCCCGCTGGTGATCACCCGATCTTGCTCAAGCTCCGCCACCGCGAGGGCTACTGGGCGTCGCACGTGCGCATCGTGGATACGACGTTCGCGGCTCCCCCGGGCGCTTACCTGAGACTGCCGGGCACGGGAGATGTCGACGCTCGCTCCCTCGCGGCAAAGATGACGTCCATCGACGTCAATCGCGGACTGCAGGCGAGCGGCTTTCATCCCAGCGTAACGGTTTCGTTTCCCGAAGGTTTGCCGCGAGGGACCGATCGCGCCGTGCACGTCAGCGCAATCGTGCGTGCCCAGGGCAGGTCGAAGGAGCTCTTCGCCCTCGATGCGGGACAGGTGCCCCTCGGCGCATCGGGACCGAGCGGGCTCAAGGTGCAATTGCCCAAGATCGCGCCGGCCGAGCTGGGCGACGCCGAAAATGGCGGGGACCTGGTCATCTCCGTGGAGATCGCCGGCCGCAAGCTCGACGCGGGGTTGCCGCTGAGGCCCTTCATGCGCCAGGCCATGTCGGACGCCGAGCACGCCCTTGCGCTCGTGGCGGACGGCGGCCCGACTCTCGCCGATCCCGCGGTGACCCGGTCCACGCTCGAGCACCTTCGCGATCGATTCGCACGCTACGTCAATGCCGGCGATAGCGACGGCGAGGCCCTGGCGATCGACGCCCGGACGCTCGCCGACTATGCGGCTGATCTCGAGTCCCATCGCGATCCCCTTCGATCGCACGCCGGCATACGACGGTTCGCTTACCGATCGTCTCTCGATGGTGAGCTCTCGCCTTTCGGGGTGT
>JBBSDY010000331.1:0-5421 GCA_038240245.1 Polyangiales bacterium | reverse complement strand
CGTAGACGCGATTGCGCAGATCGCGCACGAACGATTGTCCGACGCGCTCGAACAGCCGCTCTTGCACGGCGCCGAGAAAGATGGCGCAGGCGTGCACGCCGATCATGACCAGCAGCGCGGGCACGAGAAGGTGGGTCTTGTGCTGTGTGAGGACGTCGTCGACCACGAACATCCAGACGAACGGGTGAAACACGTTGGCCGGGGCGGCGAGGATCATGCAGAAGAGCCCGGCCAGGAGCGGGCGCCGGTAGGGACGCAGCTCTGCTGCGAGCCTTCGGGCCGTGACGTCGACGTGCGGTGGCGGCGGCTCGCGGTCCTCGGTTGAGCCCTGGGTCACGAGCGCCCCGCTCAGAGGTAGATGGATCCGGGCGGCGAGGCGTGCATGGCCTGATCGGCAACGTAAATGCCGATCTTGCCGAGGAGGCTCATCACCAGCGCTGCCACCAGGGCGGTGCCAAAGGTGCGAACCTCGAGGCGCGACGTCAACGCGCCGGTGATCTTGAGCAGCGTGGCATTGATGATCCAGTGCGTGATGAACGAGAGCAAGAGCCCGATGCCCAACGTGAAAATGATGAAGAGCCCATAGAGCAACGTGCCGAGCAGCCAGTTGACGATGCCGAAGAGCGCCGCGACCAAAATGGCGTCCCACAGCCCGGCAATTTGAAAGCCGGGTACCACCTTGGAGGTGAGCCAGAAAGCAAGGGAGAGAATTGCCCAGTGGAGTAGCACGCGACGCATGCTAACCACCCGTTTGCCCGCCGCCAAGTCCCGGGCTAATGAGGTCAACCGACATGAGCCGCCACGTCTACGTTTTCGGTGCAGGTAGCGCCGACGGAGATGCCAGCCAGAAGGCTCTTTTGGGCGGCAAAGGAGCGGGACTCGCCGAGATGTCGCGCCTCGGCATACCGGTCCCTCCCGGCTTCACGATCACCACCGAGGTCGCGGTGGCCTACGCTTCCCACGGTGCTGAAGCCATCAGCAGCGAGGTCGAGGGGCAAGTTCGAGCAGCCCTCCAGCGCACGCAGTCGATCGTGGGACGAAGGTTGGGTGATCCTCAAAAGCCGCTGCTCTTGTCGGTTCGGTCTGGCGCGCGGGCCTCGATGCCCGGCATGCTCGATACGATCTTGAACCTCGGCATCAACGACGAGGTGGCCCGCGAGCTGGGGCGAGAGATGAAGAGCGAGCGCTTCGCGTACGACTCGTACCGTCGCTTCATCTCCATGTATGCCGACGTCGTGCTTCACGTGCGGCGCAGCTTCTTCGACGAGCAGCTCGACAAGATCCGCCAGGAGGTCGCCGCGGCGACGGGTCTACCAGCCACGCAGTGGAATGCCGAGGAGCTCAAGCGCCACGTGCCCGACTCGGCCATCCCAGCCGAGGCTCTGGTCAAGCTCGTCGGCCTCTACAAAGAAGTCGTCCTGCGCGAGACCGGCCACCCTTTTCCCAGCGATCCCACCGTTCAGCTGTGGGGGGCGATTCGCGCCGTGTTCGAGAGCTGGAACAACGCGCGCGCCAAGACGTACCGCAAGATGCACGCAATTCCCGACACCTGGGGGACGGCGTGCAACGTCCAGGCGATGGTCTTCGGCAACCTCGGCGACGATTCGGCGACCGGCGTCGCTTTCTCTCGCGATCCGTCGACCGGAGAAAATCGTTTCTTTGGTGAGTGGCTTCCCAACGCGCAAGGCGAAGACGTGGTGGCCGGGATTCGCACCCCACTTCCCCTGCGGCGCGACGAATCATCGGGGGCCGGCAACTCGCTCGAAGAAAAGATGCCCGCGGCCTTTGCGGCGCTGGTGGCCGTGCGCGACCGGCTGGAAGCGCATTTTCGCGACATGCAGGACCTCGAGTTCACCATCGAGCGGGGCACCCTCTCCTTGCTTCAGTGCCGGACCGGAAAACGCACCGCGCGCGCGGCCGTCCGGATGGCCGTCGAGATGACCAAAGAGATGCTCATCTCCCGCGAAGAGGCGATCCTCCGCGTGGACGCGTCGTCGATCGATCAGCTCTTGCACCCCACGCTCGATCCGAACGCCGACAAGAAGCTCGTCGCGCGAGGTCTGCCGGCGAGTCCGGGTGCGGTGAGTGGGCAGGTCGTGTTCACGCCCGAGGATGCGGTGCGCCGTTCCGGGCAAGGCATTGGGGTGATCCTGGTGCGCGTCGAGACATCACCCGAGGACGTGGCCGGCATGAAGGCCGCGCTCGGCGTGCTCACCTCGCGCGGAGGCATGACCAGCCACGCGGCGGTGGTGGCGCGTGGCATGGGCAAGTGCTGCGTCGCGGGATGCTCGGCGGTGAGCGTCGACTACCGCGAGCAGGTCATGATGGTGACCCTCTACGACGACGAGGGCCGCAAGAGCGACACGCTGCGCATCAAGGCGGGCGATGTCATCACGCTCGACGGAGCGACGGGCAGCGTGTACCTCGGCCCCGTCCCTACCGCTCCCGCCTCGCTCACCCCCGAGTTCGCCGAGCTGATGATCTGGGCCGATGCCGTACGCACGATGGGCGTGCGGGCGAACGCTGACACGCCGCTCGACGCTCGCACCGCTCGCAACTTCGGCGCCGAAGGTGTCGGCCTCTGTCGGACCGAGCACATGTTCTTCGACGGCGAGCGCATCCCCGTCATGTGGGAGATGATTCTGGCGTCCACGCCGGCCGAGCGCGAGACGGCGCTCGGCAAGCTGCTCCCGTTCCAGCGCGGCGACTTCACCGGCATCTTTCGAGAGATGAAGGGCCTGCCGGTGACGATCCGCTTGCTCGATCCGCCCTTGCACGAGTTTCTGCCCCACGAGTCTGCCCAGCTCGATCGAATCGCCCACGACACGAAGACGCCCATCGAAGAGCTGCGCAAGCGCAGCGTGGAGCTGCACGAGTTCAATCCCATGCTCGGTCACCGCGGGTGCAGGCTCGCGGTCACGTATCCCGAGGTCTACGCGATGCAGGTGCGCGCGATTCTCGAGGCCGCGTGCGACGTCGGGGCCGAGGGACTCGTGGTCAAGCCCGAGATCATGATTCCGCTGGTCGCGACGCGTCGCGAGCTCGATCGGATGCACGAGCTCGTCGACCGCGTGGCCGAGGCGGTGTTTGCCGAGCGTGGCGTGCGCATCGCGTTCTCGTTCGGCACCATGATCGAGCTGCCCCGCGCAGCCCTTTTGGCCGACGATCTCGCGCCGGGGGCCGATTTTTTCTCGTTCGGGACGAACGATCTGACGCAAACGACGCTGGGGCTTTCGCGCGACGACGCTGGCAAATTTCTCCCCTCGTACGTGGAGCAAGGATTGTTGCCCGCCGATCCATTTCAATCGCTCGACATTCCCGGTGTCGGCTTGCTGGTGAGCATGGCTTGCCAGAAGGCGCGTGCCGTCAAGCCCGACATGAAGCTCGGCGTCTGCGGCGAGCACGGCGGCGATCCGGCCTCGATACGGTTCTTCCAGGCGCAAGGCATGAGCTACGTTTCGTGCTCGCCTTTCCGCGTCCCCATCGCCCGCCTTGCCGCGGCACAAGCTGCCCTCGCCAAAGGATAACGGGCACCACGGCCGGCCAGAGGGAGAAACCGCCACGGCGCCAAGCAGAGCACCACAGGAGACGTCAGGATTTTTGGGTTCGGACTCCAAGAAACAAGATCGGATCGTGGCGCCTTGGCGGTTCGGTCCTCGTCACAACCACGTGGGGCCTTGGCGGTTCAATCTGCGTCATAACCACCCGTGCCGATCGAGAAACTGCAGGACGTCGTCGTCATTGGCGGATAGCGGGCGGAGAAACGAGCGCACCTTCGTTCGTTTCCACCAGCCGGATTTTCGCTCGGCCCAGGTCGTAAACTCGTAGCGGTAGAGCTCGGCGCGGATGTACCGGGGAGGATGATCGGGGAAGGGGTTCGTCTCCAAAAGACCGATCACGGCGCGGTCGCCGCAGAGCAGCTTGTAAACTAGGTTGATGATCCAGGGGTGGTGGCGGTAGTCCGACATGGCCGCAAACCACATCTGCCAGTCGATGCGGTACTGGTAGGGCGCGACCACGCACGGGCGACGCGCGGGATTGCCGGGCTTGCAACGAAACTCGTACTCCTTCCAGTCTGCGCCGGTCGTCGCCTCATCGTCGGTTGCCTCGAGCACGATCTCGTAGCGCTCCTTTCCGATGCTGCCGAAAGCGCCATAGGTGTTGACGAGGTAGAGCGGATCGAACGAGCTGTTCATTTGCTGCGACGGCGAGAGCAGGTTGATCACCGGATTGATGCTGAGCATTCCGACCACGACGAAGAGTCCGTACACCGCGAAACGTCGCGGCTTGGAGAGCGGCTGCTCCACGCTGAGTTGCCCGAGCTTGGGTCGCCATCGGGCAGGGCAGATGCGTAGCCAGGCTTTGTCGTCGAAGCAGGCCAGGGCGATGGTGATGGTGAGCCAGTTGAGCCACGAGAGGTTGCCGCTGACAATCAGCAGAAGCTGAAACAGCACGACCGAGATGCCGCCCACCGGACGAAGGCGTCGCGGCCAGAACAGCATGAAGGGCGCGACGATCTCGGCGTAGTGGTTGAAAAGAACACTGGCCTTTTGAACGGCGAGAGGGAGCTTGTGCAAATACCAGCTCAGTGGGCTGGGGAGCGGTTGCGTTTCGTAGTGGGTGACCAGACACGTGAGATCGCGCCAGCACGCGTCGCCGCGCAGCTTGATAAGGCCCGCGCCGAGCATCAGCCGAAACACGAGCCAGCGAAGCAACCAAATCACGGCCCGGGGAGGTGATTCGCCAGGCGCAAAGGGGCGGGGATCGATCGGAGGCGCGAGAAAGATGGCCAGAAATCCGGTCTCCAGAAGAAGCGACTCCCAGCCGTAGCCCCAGAAGACCTGCCCCACCTGAACGATCGACAGATAAAAAAGCCAAAGCAAGAAGAGAACGACCGCATTGGCAAACCCGAAGAGAACGAAGAGCGAGAGCACCAGGCCCGCGTAGGCGACCACGTACAGCGCCGTGTCCGAGGCGCCGAGCCAGAACAACGTGGGAAGGCGCACCATGGCTTGGCCAGCGCCGAGCTCGGCGCTCATGTCGTCGAGGAAGCGAGCTGCCGGCTGGAGGCCAGCCGCGCCGACCAGCGGGACGAGCTGGTTCGCAGCGACCAGAAACGCCACCGCGTACATCAGCCCGAGAAAGCGAACGAAAACGAAGCCGGTCAGTGTGTAGGTGTTGGGATCGATCCCCTCGAGCCAGCGCGGCCTTCGCAACGCGACTTCAGACGGGGTCTCGGTTGCGCTCGACATGGCGCGATTCTCGGATATTTATTGGTGTGAGGGCAATGCGATCTCTTTGTCTTGTGACGATGATGACGGCTGCGTTGGCGGCCTGCTCCGGAAGCGCGACGAGCGACGTGGCGGGTGAGCCGATGACCGTCGAGCCGACGGGCTCCGGTTCGGGCGGAGCGACGACCGG
>JBBSDY010000330.1:0-5429 GCA_038240245.1 Polyangiales bacterium | reverse complement strand
CGCTCGCCGACGCTGCTCGCTACGGGCTGCGCGATCGCATCGCGCGCCGCGCATTGACTGCGCTCCGCGAGCGGTTTCCTCGTTCGCCGAGGGCCCGGGATGCCGCGTTCTTTTTGGGCCGAATCGCCGAGGCGGGCTCGCCCGGTGACGCGCTGCGATGGTACGAAAAATACCTCGAAGAAGATCGAGCGGGTCTCTACGCAAAAGAGGCCCTTGGGCGTAAACTCGTCCTCGTGCAGCAAGTCTCGGGCAACGACAAGGCGCGTCCGGTCGCCCAGGAGTACCTCCGCAGGTACCCGACCGGAACGCTTGCCAAGGTGGCGCGAGCGGTGCTCGACGCCAGATGACCCGCGGGCCGAGGTCGGCAGCGGCGCTCGTCCTGGCGCTGCTCGCCGTTTCGGGTGCGGCGCGGGCTTCCTCGGCGAAGGTCGTCATCGTGCGCCCCGCCGATCAGCTCGCGGTCGAGGCCGTCGCGCGGATCGAGGGCGAGCTCTCGGCGGCGGGATTCGAAATCACCGTGCTCGTGCGCAAGGCGGAAGCCGATCCGCGCACCGAGGTCGAGCAGGCGGCGCGCGAGAACGGTGCCGATGCGGCATTGTCGATCGTCGAGACCAGCGAGAGCCGCACCGCGGAGGTGTGGATCGCCGATCGGCTCACCGGAAAAACTATCGTCCAGCACCTCGAGGTTTCCGGAGGCGACGCGCGGGCCTCGGCGGCCCTGGCGGTGCAGATCGTCGAGCTCTTGCGCGCGAGCTTGCTCGAGCTCCTCTTTCGCCGCAAGGCAGACGTTGCTTCGTCACCGCGTCCGCCGTCCGCCGAAGTGGCGATGTGGGTGCGCGCGGGGTTGCCCGAGCCATCTCCGCCGTTCGTGCTCGAGGCAGGCGCGGCCGTGGCCAACAGCTTCGGCGCCATCGGCCCCACCTTGTCGGCCGTGGTTCGCGCCGGGCATCGCTTCAGCGGTCCCCTCGCCGCGCGTCTCTCGGTCCTGGTTCCCATCACCCGCGCGCACGTGACGACGGGGGCGGGCTCAGGGGCATTGAGCCAGACGCTCGCCCTGGGCGAGCTGGTGGGTGTGCTTTCTTCGAGCGGATCGGTGCGGCCGACAGCCGTCGTCGGCGCAGGCGTTTACCGGGCCGATCTGCAAGGGACAGGCGTGGCTCCCTATGTCGGCCGATCGGACGCATCGTGGGGCGCTGCCGCCAACGTCGGTCTCGGGGTGCAGCTTCGGCTCGGGCGGCAGGCCGGGCTTGCCGCCGAGGCGCAGGCCGCGTTCCTGTTTCCGTACCCCATCGTCGATGTCGCTGGCGTCGAGGTCGCCCACGCCGGGCGTCCGACGGCCCTTGGCACGCTGACGTTCATGACCTTCATGTGAAGACGATGGGTGCCAGGATCCTCGGTTGGATGTCGGTTGCCGCCCTCGGTTGTGGAGGTCACGCCCTCGAGGCGGTAGAGCTGCCGCCCGCGGAGCTGGCGCTCGTGGCGCACTGGACCTTCGACGAAGGCAGGGGCACCGTCGTTCACGATTCGTCCGGCAACAACCGCAACGGCGCGTTGACCGGCGGCGCGTGGACCGAGGGCAAATTCGGCGGCGCCCTGCGCTTCAACGGGGGTGACTTCGTCACGGTCGCGAACTTTCCCGACGCGACGCCGGGATGGACGGTTTCGGCGTGGGTTCGTCTCGCTGCCGGCGACATCGGGCCCGGCTTCGGAACGGTGCTCAGCAACGAGAACATCAACGATCCCTCGACGCCTTCCGACGTGGCGCCGGGCGGCTGGGAGATGCACGCCAAGAGCCACATCGATTTTGCATTTTATCGCGACGTGCCGCGAGAGATCGAAATGTACGGCTATGCGTCGGTTCAGTGCTGCGAGCTACAGGCCGATCGCTGGTACCACATCGTGGGGGTCATCGATCCCGTGGCCAAGGTAGCAAGGCTCTACGAGAGCGGCATTCTGCAACAGACAGAGGCCATCCCCGGCCCCATCCTTCCGGGCGATTCCACTCTCTACCTGGGCACCTGGAACAACGCGCGCCCGAAGCCGACGCGGTTTTTCATGGGAACGATGGACGAGATTGCGATCTACTCGCGCGCCTTTTCGGCAGACGAAGTGCGCGCCATCGAGCGCGGGCCCTGAGCAGTCGTTGAAGCACACGACCTTGGCCCGTCTCGACATCCGATCGGTGCTCTCCCTCCTTCGTGCTATCCTTTTGGCAGGTCTCGCAGCTTCGGGTCCGGGGGAAACGATGTCCAAGATCGTGTTCGACGATAGTCGCCATCCGTTGATTTCGATCGTTTGGCCGCCCGAATACACAACCGCAGATGTTGCTGACTTCGTCGTCCAGGCAAAAAAACTGGTCATGAACCGAGAGCGCATCGCCATCATCAACGACGTCTTGCGAACACGCGCTCCGACGGCGATCGAGCGCAAGATGATCACCGACGGTGTCGGAGCCACCTCGAACTACTATCGCAACTACGTCGCCGGGTGGTCGGATGTCCTGCACAACCCGTTTATTCGGGGCGTCATTACGGCGATCCTGTGGGTGAGTCCACCGGTCTACCCGCACAAGGTCCACGTCAGTCTGGCGGAGGCCGAAGTCTGGTGTCGCGCACAACTGGAACAGCAGCCCCTTCGGCACGCGGGCTCGTGACCTTCGCGGAGGTGGCCTACCGGTTCACGATGTTTAGAATGTTGCCGTCGGGGTCCTTGAACCAGGCGACCTTCATGTCGTGGCCGACGTGAACGTCGCCTTCGATCTTGAGCCCGGGCATGTCGTAGTGCTCGAAGGTGACGCCCTTCGCCTTGAGCTCGCTGACGGTGGCTTCCAGATCACCGACGGTCCACGTCACGGCCGTGGCCTTGTTCGTGCCCGCGAACGTCGAGCGGTACACGTTGATGTACGTGTTGCCGCTCTTGAAGACCACTAGCTCGCCGTCCTGGGTGTGGACCGGCTTGAGTCCGAGTGTGTCGGTGTAGAACTTCGACGCGACATCGAGGTTTTTGACCGCGACATTCGCTACCGCATCTTGGTTGCCCAGCATGTTCTTCTCCGTGGATGAATCCGATGGTTGCTGCGGCCGTAAGTTAGTCGGTGACGGGGGTTGAGCCTGCGCTGCCTGGAATGGTGACCGAGCCCGCGCTGCCCGACCCGGCGCTGCCCGCGCTGCTGCCCGCGCTGCTGCCCGCAACGCCCACGGAACCACCGTCCGGTGACGTGTCCGTGCCGCCCGTGGTTTGGGTGCCGCCGCCGCCGCCGCTGGAGGTCCCGGATCCCGAGCCCGAGCCCGAACCCACGCCCCTTGAAGGTACACCGCTGTCATCATCTCCCAGAACAGGCGGGTGATCGTCCGTCGCTCCACACCCAGCGAGAGCGAGGAAGACCGTCAATATCCCCACTGCGAACCCTCTGCAGAGACCGAGTCGGTCCGACTCAAACGTCGACCTCATTGGACCGAATGCGCTCCCGCGCCTCCGCCGCAGGCGACGGGCTTGCTGCCCATCCCTCCGACTCCCGCTCCGCTTGATCCCCCCGGGGTCGGCTCGGTCGGCCCTGGCGCGGGAATCCGGCATCCGGCCAATACGCCGATCCCCATGGCGGTCATGATGAAGAACCTCATGGGGCAACTGTAAGGCTCGCGAGATGGTCCGACACTCGGCCCAATGGCGGGCTAGTGCGACGCTGACGTACCGGTGGTCTCGGACTTATTGCCCACTCGGTCGACCGCCCAGTCATAGACCTCGGCGTATTTTCGGGCCGCGGCCTCCCATCCGAAATGCTTGCCCATGGCACGAAGTTGCATCGCGCGAAAGAGCTTTGGCTGGTCGCGGTACACGCGCGCCGCCCAGCCCACGGTATCGGCGAGCGACTGGGGCGACAGATCCCACAGCTTGAAACCCGTGCCCTGGCCGGTCTCTTCGTTGCATTGCTCGACCGTGTCGTCGAGGCCCCCGGTGGCGCGGACGATGGGTAATGTGCCGTAGCGCTGGCTGTACATCTGGTTGAGCCCACACGGCTCGAAACGTGATGGCATCAAGAAAAGATCGGACCCTGCCTCGATGCGATGGGACAGTCCGTCGTTGTAGCCAATCACCGAGCGAAAGCGATCGCCGCCCAAGAGCGATCGAACTCGGAAGAACTCCTCGAGCTCGGGATCGCCCGCTCCCAGCATGACGACCTGGGTTCCCTGCGCCAGGATGCGATCGAGCGCCTGCGCCACGACGTCACTGCCCTTCTGCCAGGAGAGACGGGTCACGATGCCAATCAAGGGAACGTCGCTGCGCTGCGCCAGCCGCAGCTCCTTCTGGAGCGCGCGCTTGCATTCCCTTTTGCCTTCCAGATCATTGACCGAAAATCGGGCAGGCAGGGCCTTGTCGCTCGAGGGATCCCACAGCCGCTCGTCGATGCCGTTGAGGATGCCGACCAGGTCGGCACCGCGAAATCGTAAAACCCCATCGAGTCCCGAGCCGCCATCGGGGGTTCGAATCTCTTGTGCGTAGCGCGGCGACACCGTCGTCAGCATGGTGGCGTGATAAAGCCCGCCCTTGAGCAGGTCGAGCTGCCCTTCCTGCAAAAGGCCATCCTCGCGCACGAGCCCCGAGGGCAGACCGGTGGCGCCGAAGTCAGCAGGTGCAAACACGCCCTGGTGCGCCAGGTTGTGGATCGTCAAGACCGACGCCGTGCCGGCGAGCGGTCCGACTCTTTCGAGCTCGTTGAGATAGATGGGCGCGAGCGCCGTCGGCCAGTCGTGCGCGTGCACGATGTCGGGCGTCCACGACAGGTGCTTGCAGAGCTGCAGCGCGCCTCGCGAGAGAAACGCGAAACGCAAAAGGTTGTCGGGGGGGGGCGATGCCGCCCGGCCCGGCATAAACATAGTCTCGACCGAAGAGCCCCAGATGATCGAGCAGGTAGACCGGGACGTCCGTTCCTGGCAGCGTCGTTTCGAAGACCGCACACCATGCTTCGGACGAGCCCATCGGCACGCCGAGCGGCGCCTCGTGGCGCTTCATCCCCGCCGTCGAGATGAACCGATACCGAGGCAAAACGATTCTGGCGTCGTGCCCTTCGCGGCGCAGGGCAATGGGGAGTGCCGCAGCCACGTCGCCCAGCCCGCCCACGTGAGCGAGCGGCGCGCACTCCGGTGCCACGAAGAGGACCGACCGGCGTGTCATGCGCTCCGTATCGAAGACGCGCCTAGTTCAGCGTGTAGGGTAACGCGAGCGAGAACGGCGCGATGGTGGCGTCGAACTGGCTGCCGTCGCGCAGGTACATCTGGTAGGTGCCTTCCATCGAGCCCCGCGGCGTCTCGAGAACACAGCCGCTCGTGTACTCGAAGTGCTCTCCAGGACGCAGGGTCGGCTGCTCACCGACGACGCCGGGACCGCGCACGTGCTCGACCTTGCCATTGCCATCGGTGATGATCCAGTGG
>JBBSDY010000329.1:0-5430 GCA_038240245.1 Polyangiales bacterium | reverse complement strand
TGGTCGGGGTGTGCGGCGTTGCGCGTGGGACCCACCGCGCCGCGGGCGGTTACCGCCGCGCCGTCGGGTGGGTACAGAAGCAACGGGGTTCGTAACGAGGTCGGTCTCGGCTACACTTCACCGTGCTCGCCGCGCTCCGGGAGATGGCCTCGTTTTGAGGGACAGTGCCGAAATCGTGATCGTCGGGGCGGGCATCATGGGCCTGTCGATCGCGTACAACCTCGCTCGCCATCACGCCGTCCACGACATCACCATCGTCGATCGCAGCTACATCTGCGGCGGCGCGAGCGGACGCAATGGCGGTGGGGTGCGGGCGCAGTGGTCGACCGAGTCGAACGTGCGCCTCATGCAGGAGAGCATCCGCATCTGCCGCGAGTTTGCGCGCGAGATGAAGATCAACGTGTGGTTTCGCCAGGGGGGGTACCTGTTCCTCGCTCGCAGCCAGGCAAAAATGCGCGCGCTCGAGCAAAGCGTCGGCGTCCAAAACGAGTGCGGCCTCGTCACCCGCATGCTCACGCCCAAAGAAGCGCGCGACATCGTTCCCGAGCTCGACATCACCGATGTGGGCGCTGCGAGCTTCAACCCCGACGACGGCGTCGTCTTTCCCTGGCCTTTTCTCTGGGGCTACGCGGAAGCAGCCAAAAAGCTCGGCGTCGAAGTGGCGACCTTCACCGACGTCACCGGCTTCGAGACCTCGGGACGTCGCATCGACGCCGTCGTCACCAACCGCGGCAAAATCCGAACGCACCAGGTCGTCAACGCCGCGGGCGCGTGGAGCCCGGAGATCGCACGAATGCTCGGTGTCGAGCTTCCCAACCGCCCCCATCGCCACGAAATCTGCTCGAGCGAGCCGCTCAAACCGTGGCTCGCGCCGCTCGTTGCCGATCTCGACAACGGCCTGTACTTCTCGCAATCGACGCGCGGCGAGATCGTCGGCGGCATCAGCGTCGATCCGGTCCCCGAGGGTATCGATCAGCGCTCCTCGCACCGCTTTCTCGGCGTCTACGCCCGCGCGCTCACCAAGACATGCCCGGTACTGGGATCGGTCAAAGTCCTGCGGCAATGGGCGGGTTGCTACGACATCACCCCCGATCAGAACCCCGTCGTGGGACCGGTCGACGAGGTCGACGACTTCTTTCAGGCGTCGGGATTCATGGGGCATGGCTTCATGATGGCCCCGGTGATGGGCAAGCTCCTGGCCCAGTACATCACCGAAAAAACCGACCTCCCCCTCTTCGAACGCTGGAATTTACGTCGTTTTCGGGAGGGAAAGCTGCTGGGCGAGGCCATGATCATCGGCTGAGTGTGCACCCGCGTTGACACCGTGAGGGCCGACGGCGTAACTTTCCGAAGCCCTTGGTGTTTCGGTGACGTCGGGTCTCCCCTCTCTTCGGGGGCCTGCCGGCCGGCGGGCTTTCGCCGTTGTCCTTCACTCTACCCCTTGGGGAGGTGATTCCATGATGCGCACTGCCCGAACGATCGCTCCGCTGCTCCGTGCCCTTCTTTTCACCACCGCGAGCTCGATGGCTCTGTCCGTAGCCGCCTTGGGGATGGTGGGGTGCAACGACGAGAACGCCCCCGAGACGTGGGTGAAAAAGCTCGACGACCCCATCCAGCGTCCGGCCGCCATCAAGCGTCTGATTCAGTTTTTCGAAGACGCCATGACCAAGGCCAACAAGGATCGCAACGATCCGGGCGTGAAAGGTCTGCTCGACAAGATCATCGATCCGCTCACCAAGACGTATGCCGACGGCCAGGTCGACGAGCGCACGCGCATCGAGCTCATCAAGTTTCTCGGCGACGCGCGCGATCCGCGCACCAAGGCCGCGCTCATCAAGGCTTGCTCGGGCTTTGCGTCGGGGCAGGGATCGTCCGAAGACGACGTGCGCTGGGCCGCTCCGGCCATCGGCGCGCTCAAGCTCGAAGAGGCCGCGCCCGCCCTCGGCGAAGCGTTCAGCAAGCTCCAGGCTGGCACGCAAAAAGGATCGCAAGCTTACAAGAACGTCCACGACTCGATGCTTCAGCTGCTCAGCCCCAGCTGGAAGGGCCTCATGATCGAGCGAATCGGTCGCAAGATGGACAAGCCCGCCGGCGCGGGTGACAGCAACAAGGTGACTGACTACCAAAACGAGCAGTTCTGGCAGACGACAGCGGCCGAGATCCTGGGCGAGCTCAAGGATCCCGCCGCGGTCAAGCCGCTCTTCAAGGCCGTCATGACCCCTTCCAAGGCCGATGTCGCGGCGACCGCTTCGGTGGCCCTCATCAAGATCGGCAAGGACGCGGTGCCCGTGCTCCTCGGCGCGCTCGCCGGCAAGGACGCCGAATTGGTCGACTACGCGAAGACCGTGTCCGGTGGCAGCCCCGAAGAAGCGAAGGCGTACGTGCGCTGGGCGGCCATCGTGCTCGGAGCCATCGGTCGTCCCGATGCCATCGCGCCCATGATCCAGGCGCTCGAGTCGGCGGATTCCGATTCGACGCGCGCCATCATCGCCCGCGAGCTGACCAAGCTGCCCCCCAAGCCCGAATCGGTGAAGGCATTCCAGGCCGCGTTCGACAAGGTGAGCCCCACCACGCTGCTCCCCCCGGCCGGGCAGAACGCGCGCTCCCAGATGATGGAAGCGGCCGCTCACTTCTACGATCCGCAGCTCGTTCCGTGGCTCCTCAAGCAAGTGAAGGAGGCCAAGGGAGGCGACAACGAGAAGGACGTCGTGCAGTCAGCGGCCCTGGTTTCGGCCATCAAGCTCATGAACAAGGCTCAGGCGGGCGATGTGAAGGCCGCCGTCGACAAGGAAGGCGCCGGCGAAGAGAAAGACGCGTTCAAGCTGTCGGCCGACGTGGTGAACGGGTGCAACGACAACGTCGGTTGCTACACCTCGAAGATTCAAGAGCCCGCGGCGCAAGAGCAGAAGACCCAGTTCATGGGCATCAAGGCGGCCTACATGCTGGCCATCTACGGCAACGCCGGCACCAGCATGGAGATCATCAAGCAGCTGCCCAAGGTGAAGAACGCCGCGGTGCGCTTCGCCGCGGTGGCGGCCATCGACCACCTCACCCAGTCCCAGCCCGCTCCCGTCGCCGACGCCCTGCAAAAGCTCGTCGAGGAGAACAAGGCCAAGGACGACCGCAACATGATGCAGGCCGACGCGCCCGTGAAGGAAATCATCTACCGCCTGCGCGCGCGGTAGATTCGTAACGCTCGATGCTTCGATTGACGGTCCGAAGTGGGGCAGTAGCGGGCCGGTCGTTCGACGCGGAGGCAGAGGTCGTTCGCATCGGGCGTGCGCCGGGCAACGACCTCGTCGTCGAGGACACCCACGTCTCGGCCGAGCACGCTCAAGTTTACACCGGCCCCGCGGCGCCCGTGCTCGAGGATCTTCGATCGACCAACGGCACGTCGATCATCAGGGGCGATGCGCGCACCGTGCTCGGTGAGACCACCGGGTACAAGGCGGCTCTCGCGCACGGCGACGTGATCGAGCTCGGCTCCGGCGATGCCGTCACCCGCATCGAAGTCGCCGTGCAGGACGATGCCGACGACACGCGCGTCGTTGCCGTCCGCAAGATCGACGAATTTGGTCGTATCTCGGCGGGCGTCGAGGAGAACCCGCGCAGCCTGTCCGCGCTCTACCGCGCCCAAAAGCGCATCGGTGCCGCGACCGGCCTCGACGAGGTGCTCATCATCGTGTGCGACTCGGTCTTCGCCCTGGTGCCCAAGGCGACCCACGTGACCATCGTGCTGCGCGACGTCGACGAGCCCGATGGCACCTACGTCCCGGTGATGACGCGCGTGCGCGCTCCGGGCGGCGAAGGAGCTGCACCTTCAGGACCGGTGCCCATCACCCGCAGCGTCTTTCGCAAGGTGGTCGGCGAGCGCGCCGCGGTTCTCGCCGCCGATGCGCCGCGCGACGTGGGCCAGAGCGAATCGCTGATGGGGGCCTCCATCCGCAGCACGATCGGCGTTCCGCTGTGGAAGGGCGAAGACATTCTTGGCGTGCTCCAGGTCGACAACCGCGACGCGCCCGCGATGTTGAGCCAGGACGACGTCGAGGTGCTCGCCGTTCTCGCGGCCAACGTCTCGCTGGCGGTGGCCGGCGCGAGGCTCATCCAGCGGCTGGTCGCGGCCGAGGAGCGGCTCAACAAGGAGAACAGCTTCTTGAAGAGCCGCGAAGAGAAACGGCAGCGCGGCTCCGAGCCCATTCTCGGCAAGAGCACGGCGATGTCCACCCTGCTCGCGCAGCTCGACAAGGTCGTCGACACCCGGGTCACGGTGCTCATCGAGGGCGAGACCGGCGTCGGCAAGGAGCTCATTGCCTCGGTGCTGCACTACCGATCCAAACGACGCGACAAGCTCTTCGTCACCCAGAACTGCGCGGCGGTTCCCGAGAACCTGCTCGAGAGCGAGCTGTTCGGTCACAAACGCGGCGCCTTCACCGGCGCCCACGACGACAAAAAAGGCCTTTTCGAGCTCGCCGACGGCGGCACGCTGTTTCTCGACGAAGTCTCGGAAATGCCGCTCTCGCTGCAGTCCAAGCTTCTGCGCGCGCTGCAAGAGGGCGAGATTCGGCCGGTGGGCGCGACGCAGGTCAAGCACGTCAGCGTTCGCATCGTGGCCGCGTGCAACCGAAATCTCGACAAGGAGGTCGCCGCGGGGCGCTTTCGCGAGGACCTCTACTACCGTCTAAAGGTGTTCCCGCTGCGCGTCCCTCCCTTGCGCGAGCGCCGCGAGGACATCCCCATTCTCGCCGCGGCGTTCTTGACCCGCTACGCAGGCGAGCTCTGCAAGGCGACGTCGGGCTTCACCCAGCAGGCCACCGAGCTTCTGATGGCCTACGACTGGCCCGGCAACGTTCGCGAGCTACAGAACGAGATTCAGCGCGTGGTCATCGAGCTCGAAGAGAGCGGCCTCGTGACCCAGGAGCTGCTCTCGCCGCGCATTCGCCAGATCGAGGGTGTCATCGGCCGCGCCGGCACCACCAAGGGCTCGCTGCGCGACATGATGGACGGGGTCGAAAAATTTCTTTTGATTGAATCGCTGCGCGATCACAAGCACAACAAAACCAACGCCGCCAAAACTTTGGGCATCACCCGCGAGGGCTTGCATAAGAAGCTTCGACAGTTTGGGATAACTTGAGAATCAGGCTAGACCGCGATCCTGAGCTGCGATTCGGGGATCTCGATCTCGACCGGTTCGGCCACGACCTTCCAGTCGAGCTGCACACGCCAGAGGCGCTTGCGCCCGACGGCGAGCAATCCTCGATCTTCGATGACCGTTCCGGTCACTTCGCGAACGCCCAGGACGAAGGCAACCCGAGACCCGACACGCACTTGCTTTCTGCGAGAGGCGTCCCGTCTCATGATCGCAATCCTATCACCATGGCGCTCGCCCGACCATCGAGCTCAGGTACTGCCGCACGGTTTCGTCGAACGACC
>JBBSDY010000328.1:0-5436 GCA_038240245.1 Polyangiales bacterium | reverse complement strand
GCTGTCCTGCCCAGAATCCGACGAGAAGCACATTGAGCACCACGCTGATGCCGAGCAAGATGGCGAGATTTCGAAAGCTCATGGCGCGACCTCCTCCGACAAATCACCGCCCATCGCCACCGTCGAGAGCGCATCGAGGCCCGCGTCGTCGTCGGACTCGAAGTCGGGAACTGCCACGCCCAGAACCACCCCCGCCGCCAGTGCAGCCGCCGCCACCGCGACCCAGCGTCGCACACCGAACGGCCACCACGCTGCCGCGCGCGGATGACGGAGCGGGATCTCGGCCACCGCGCGCATCAGCGAGGCCGAAGGCTCCACATCGGGCGCCGCCTTGAGCAGCGCATCGAGACGCTCGTCGGACAGTCCGTTACCCTCGTGCTTCACGTTGCACCTCTTGCCATTTCAGGTTTGCCAGCTTTTCTCGTAACGATCGTCGCCCGCGGGCCAGGAGCGATTCGAGCGCCTCGACACCGATGTCGAGCACCTCGGCGGCCTCGATGTTGCCGAGCTCCTGGTAGTGCACCAGGGTGATGGCTGCGCGCTGACGTTCGGGCAGCTCGGCCAGCGCCCTGTCGACTTCACCGGCCACCTCGTGGCGATCGAGAATGCGATCGACTGGCTCTCCGGGTGCTACGCGCTCCTCGTCGAGTGTTTCGGACGGCTGCTCGCGCCTGCCCCGCATGCGATCGACGCAAAGATTGTGAGCGATGCGGTGCAGCCAGGTCGTGACGCGGGCGCGGGGCTCGAAGCGAGCGGCGTCCTTCCACAATCGGAGAAACGTCTCTTGCGCCACGTCCTCGGCGTCGGTGCGGTTGTGCAGCAAGCGGTAGGCAAAATTCATGATCTTGGTGAGGTGAGCATCGGCCAGAGTGCGAAAGGCGGCTGGATCGCCGTTCGCCGTTCGTCGCATCAGCTCGATTTCGTCCTGGATGTCGGTCACGGCGCCTCGGCCCCGGAAACCAGAAGGTTCCGCGGTACATGCGTACCGCGGAACCCTCGCCAGCACTACGTGTCAGTTAGCGGCTCGGCCCGCCGTCTTTTTTGCCGTGCTCGCCGTGGTGAGCGTGAGCATTCATCTCGTCCTGGGTGATGACTCCGTCACCATTGGTGTCGATGCGCGCGAAGCGCTTGTCGCTGCGGGCCAGGGCTTCGTCACGAGAGATCATGCCGTCGCCGTGGGTGTCCGCGTGCCCAAAGCCCTTGTGGCTGTGGCCCTGGTGGGCGAGCGCGAGCTCGTCCGCGGTGAGAAAGCCATCCTTGTTGGTGTCGATGCGCGCGAACACGTCATCGGGCATCTTGGCGACTTCGGCGCGGCTGAGCTTGCCGTCCTTGTCCGCGTCCTTGGCGGCGAAGTGCTTGGCTGCCGCTTCGCGGTGAGCAGCCTGGATCTCGTCGACGGAGAGCTGTCCGTCCTTGTTCGTGTCGGTCTTGTCGAAGTGCTCGCTCTCGGTCGTTCGCATCTCGGTGCGGGTGACGACGCCGTTGCCGTCTCGATCGAAACGCGCAAGGCCCTTGCCTGCTCCGTGGGCCAACGCAAGGCTAGAAGTGGCAAGCAACGCAGCAACCGTAGCAATCATCGTCCTGTTCATGGTCAAAGCTCCCTTTCTTGGGGTTCACCATCTTCAACGGGGAAGGTCCCAGCTTCCGTCGGTCCCCAGCAAAAAATCTGTAAGCCATTGATTCGGATGGGGATTAACCGCCACGGCGCCAAGGGTTTTTTTTGGGAAACGCCGTTCTGAACCAAAAACCATCTGACCTTGGCGCCGTGGCGGTTCTCTCAAGCCGTCTGAACCAAACTCTCTGGTCTTGGCGCCGTGGCGGTTCTCTCAAGCCGTCTGAACCAAACTCTCTGGTCTTGGCGGCGTGGCGGTTCTTCTTTTTCGTTCTATTTGTAGAAGGCGATGTCGTCGATGAGGACGTAGAAGGTTGCGTCTTTGCCGAACTCGAACTGGATGCCGGCGAGATGAACGAGGTCGACCGCTGGCTGCGGCATGCCGAACTCGGGTTGCTTGAGCTCCGAGAACGCGAGGGTGAATTGCTTCCAGGCCTGGGACAGGCTGATGACGCGGCCAAAGTGGCCGTTGCACCGATCGCCCTGGCAAACGCCCCCCAGGGCGGCGGTGTTCTTGTCGGGAAATTCTGCGCGCAGCGATGTCGTCGAGTTGTCGTCGCCGATGCGGGCCCAGAACGTGACGCCCTTGTACTGGCTGGCGTCGTAAAAAACGGGTTGCTTGGCGTCGTCGATCTTGAAGACAAGGCCGACGGCGGCACCCCACGTGCTGAAGCCGGATCCATTGGAACGGACCGACACCTTGCTCGCGCCGCGCATCTGAGAAAGCGGGCTCATGACGAAGGGGCTATCCGACGGCGGCCACAGACTGCCCGGTGTGCCGTCATGAATGCTGAACCACGCGCCGTTTCGATCGCCACTGACGAGGATCGACGCATCGCCGTCTTCCATGTCATCGATCATGTCGATGCTTGCCGAGCTGGGGTTTTCCGGTTGCATCGACGACCCACCGGCGCCGGCCATGGCGTCGGTTCCCGCGGCACCAGCGGTTCCGGCGCCCGGGGCACCCGCTGATCCGGCGCCGGAGCCCGAGCTTGGAGCGCCCGCTCCGCCTCCGCTCGACGGAGCCCCCGCACCCGCGGCGCCCGAATGACTGGCGAACAACTGGTCGTGGTTGTCGGTGCTCCCGCACGCGGCAAGGAGCACCGGCAGAAGAACGCACCAAAGGAAGGTTTCTCGAAGCATGGGAGAAAAATACCACCCCCTCGCCCCCGCCACAATATTTGGCCCTTCGATCCACCGAGAACCCGAACGCCCACATGTGGGCGCATGCGCTCGGTGCGCAGCTCGGTACCCCGCGCGCCGAATTACACCTTGGCGATCGAGTAGCGCACCGGTCTTGCGTTGAGCTCGGCGGGCTCGGCACCTTCGCCCTGCACGAGCTCGACGGCCAACACTTCGTCGGCGATGCTCTTTTGGTGGCGCTCGATCGCCGAGAGAACATCGAGATCGGTGCTCGCGTAGCGGACCCGGATGCGATCGCTCACCTCGAGACCGGCGGTCTTGCGGGCCTGTTGCAGCACGCTGATGAGCTCGCGGGCGAGGCCCTCGTCGACGAGGTCGGGCGTCAGCTCGGGATCGAGAACGACCATGACGGCCCCCGACGAGGCAACGACGGCTCCCGCGGCTGGAACGCGTGTCAAGAGAACGTCGGAAACCGAGAGAGCGACCCCTTCGACGTCGATCGTCTTGCCTTGCTCGAGATCGGCTACTTCGGCAAAACCCCAACGCTTGAGCGCCTCACCGATGGGCTTGAGCTTGGGCGCGGCCCGGGCGCGCAGCGACTGGAAGTTGGGCTTGATGTTGAGCGTGCAGAACGAGGCCTCGTCCTCGGACGTCTCGACGCGCTTGACGTTGAGCTCGAAGGCGATGAGGCTCGTAGTGGCGCGGGCGGCGGCCACGACGGCCCGATCGCGACTCACCACGGTGAGCGACGCGAGGGGCTGTCGCACCTTGAGCTTCTTGTCGTCGCGCAGCTTGCGCCCGAGGCTCACGATCGACCGCACGATGGCCATACGATCTTCGAGATCGGCGTCGATGCGGCCAGAATCGATCTCGGGGTAGTCGCAGAAATGGACGCTGGCCGGCGCAGCGTCGTCGATGGGTCGAACGAGATGCTGGTAGACGTACTCGCTCAAGAACGGCATGAAGGGCGCCATCACCTTGGCGAACGTGACGAGCACTTCATAGAGCGAGGCATAGGCGTCGGCCTTGTCGGCGTCGTCATCGCTCTTCCAGAAGCGCCGTCGCGAGAGGCGAATGTACCAGTTGGTGAGAACGTCGATGAACCCGGTGAGTCGCGGCACGACGTTGTAAAGGCGGTAGCCCTCCATCTCGCGGTGGACGTCGCGCACCAGGCTCGCCAGACCGGAGAGAATGAAGCGGTCGAGCTCGGGGCGATCGGGGACGGGGCGCTCTTTGGCATGGCCTGGTCGAAACCCATCGACGATGGCGTACGTCGTGAAGAAGGAGAGCGCGTTCCAGTAGGGAAGCACCACCGTGCGCACGATTTCTTTGAGCCCCGCCTCGCTGAAGCGAAGCGGCTCGGCGCGAACCAGGGGCGAGTCGATGAGGTAAGCGCGCAGGGGATCGGCGCCAATCTCGTTCAAGATTTTGACCGGATCGGGGTAGTTGTTCTTCGACTTGGACATCTTGCTGCCGTCCTCGGCGAGCACGATCCCATTGACGATCACGTTCTTGAAGGCAGGCTTGCCGAAGAGCGCCGTCGACAAAACCAGCAGGTAGTAAAACCACGCCCGGGTCTGATCGAGGGCCTCGGCGATGAAGTCGGCGGGGAAATTTGCCTCGAACCACTGGGTGTTCTCGAAGGGATAGTGTTTTTGCCCGTAGGGCATGGAGCCCGACTCGAACCAACAGTCGAGCACCTCGGGCGTGCGGCGGTAACGCTTGCCACCCAGCGTGATCTCGATCTCGTCGAGAAAGTGCTTGTGCAGATCAGTCACCTTGACGCCCGACAACTTCTCGAGCTCGGCGATCGATCCCACGCAAATCATGTCCGAGCCGTCCTCGGAGATCCACACCGGAAGGCACGACCCCCAGTAACGGTTGCGGCTGATGTTCCAGTCGCGCGCATCGCGCAGCCAGTTGCCGAAACGATTGCGGCCGACTGCCTCGGGGACCCAGGTGATGGTCTCGTTGTCGTCGGCCATCTTGTCGCGAAGGTCTTCGATCTTCACGTACCAGGCGTCGATGGCCCGGTAGATGAGCGGCGTGTCGGTTCGGTAGTCGAACGGGTAGCTGTGGACGAGCGTCGTCTGAAAAAAGAGCTTTCCCTCGTCTTTCAGGCGGCGAATGATGGCCTTGTCGGCGTCCTTGCAGAATTGCCCCTCGTACTCGGGCAAGAGCGACGTGAAGCGGCACTGCTCGTCGAGCGGATCGACCAGATCGATCCCTTCGCGACGGCAGATGCGGTAGTCGTCCTCTCCGTAGGCAGGAGCCATGTGCACGACCCCGGTGCCGTCTCCCGTCGAGACGTAGGCGTCGGCCAAAATCCGAAACGCGTTGGGCTGCGCTGCGAAATAGGGCAAAAGTGGCTGGTACGTCTTGCCGACGAGCTCGCGCCCCGAAAAGCGCGCGAGCGAGGTGTAGAGATCGGCGCTCTTGTAGTATTCAGCGATGCGCTCGGAAGCGAGCAGGTAGCGATCCTGGGTGGCCGCGTCCTTTATGACTTCGTAGACGATGTCGGGACCCACACAAAGAGCGAGGTTCTCGGGGAGCGTCCAGGGGGTCGTCGTCCAGGCCAGAACATGGACCGGCCCGCCGAGACCAAGATCGTCCATCAAGCGAAACCGGACGGTGATGGCTGGGTCCTGGATGTCCTGGTAGTTGTTGCTCGCCTCGACGTT
>JBBSDY010000327.1:0-5439 GCA_038240245.1 Polyangiales bacterium | reverse complement strand
GGCGAGCGTGCTCTTACCCGAGCCGCTGGGACCGGTGATCGCGCAAATCACACCGATCGGGATCTCGACGTCGATGCTCTTCAGGTTGTTGGCGCGAGCATTTTTCACGGAAAGCCACGAGCTGGGACGGCGGCGGGCCGGTACATCGCGGCTGGTCTCGGCGCGCGCGAGCGCACGGCCGGTGGGCAGGTCGGTGCGTTTCGCGAGATCGGCGGGCGAGCCATCGAACAACAGCTGCCCACCCTGCGCCCCCGCGCCGGGTCCGAGCTCGAGCACGCGGTCGGCGCCGCGGACGATGAGCGGATCGTGCTCGATGACCAGCGTGACGTTTCCGCGCTGCGCCAACTCGCGCATCGCATCGACGAGCGGAGGCACGTCGGTGGGGTGCAGGCCGACCGTGGGCTCGTCGATGACGAAGAGGGCGCCGGTGAGCGAGCTGCCGAGCGCGGCAGTGAGCGAAACACGCTGCGCCTCGCCGCCGGACAGAGAGCGCGCGGAACGATCGAGCGCGAGGTAGCCGAGCCCCACGCGCTCGAGATAGCCGAGCCTCGATGCGAGCTCGCGTCGGACGAGCTCGCCCTGCGCCGTGCGCGTGACCAGCGCTTCGAGCCGCGCGTGGGCCTCACCGAGCTCGAGGGCGTGCCAGGCCGCCAGATCGAGCGATCCCACGCGATAACCGAGCGCGGCATCGTTGAGCCGCTTGCCGGCGCATGTCGCGCACGGATCGTACGATCGAAAGCGCGCGAGAAGCACGCGCACGTGCATCTTGTACGTGCGTGACTCGAACCACTTGAACCACGCGCGCAGCCCGGGATATTTTCCTCCGGTCCACGTGCCCTCGCCGTCGATGACCATCTTCTGCTGGCTCGCCGAGAGCGCGCGCCACGGCACGTCGAGGGGGATCCCCACGCGTCGGGCGTACTTGCCGAGCACCTTGCGCTCGTAGGTGCTCGATTTTCCGTTCCACGCGCGAATGGCGCCCTTGTCGATGGACAGGCCGTGGTCGGGCACGACCTTGTTCCAGTCCACGCCGATGGTGCGCCCGAACCCGTGGCAGGTGGGGCACGCGCCGACGGGCGACTGGTACGAGAACAGACCGGCGCGGGGCGGGTCGAATTTGCGCGTGCACTTGGGACAGATGAGGCCTTCGCGCAGCGTCTGAGCCCCCGTGTCGGTGAAGATGGTCGCTGCGCCGTTGCTGCGCTTCCACGCTTGCTCGATGGCCTCTTCGAGGCGTCGCTCGTTGCCCTTGGCAGTCTTGATGCGATCGACGACCACCTCGATGACGCCGCTGCCGGCCATGGCCTCGCTCGGGCGCACCTGATCGAGATCGCGCGCCTGGCCCTGGACCCAGAGACGTCGGTAGCCATCGGTCGCCAGTTGCTCGCGCGTCTGCAAAAAATCTTCGGTTCCGGCGACGCGGACGGGGTAGGTCACCACGGCGGCTTGGCCGTTGATGAGTGAGGCCGCCGATCGCGCGGCGACACGCGGATCGGTTCGCACGGCCGTCAGGCCGCACACCGGACACACGGGAACCGCCTCGCGGGTGAAGAGCGCGGAGAGATAGGCCTCGACGTCGGCCATCGTCGCCACGGTGGAGCGCGAGCTCTTGACCGGCGCGCGCCGATCGACCGAGACAGCGGCTGCGACGGGCTCGAGCTCATCCATCGGGGGGCGCTCGAGGCGCTCGAGAAACTGCCGCGCATACGGGCTGAAGCTCTCCACGAAACGCCGCTGCCCCTCCGCGTAAAGGGTATCGACGGCGAGGCTCGATTTGCCCGAGCCCGACACGCCCGTGAGGCACACGAATTCACCCTCGGCGAGATCGACGGAGACGGATCGCAAGTTGTGGGTGCGAGCGCCGACGAGGTGAGTCTTCTGCATCCGTGCGGTCCGTAGCATGGGAGCGGCCCCGTTGCCGCAACCGGGTGCCACACCGGCGGTGCAAGCGTGTGGCGCATGCGCCGGCTCAACGGGGCCAACGGCTCCCTCTTTCGCGGTCTGGGAAGCAGCAGGCGCGTTCCGCGCTAGTCTTCGGGCATGGCGCCCGGCCGGCCGCACCTGATGCTCCTCGTCTCGACGACCGGCTACACCGGGGAGGCGTTTCGTGACGCCGCGCGAGCGCTCGAGATCCCCACGCTCGTCGGCAGCGATCGATGTCACGTGCTGGCCGAGCAATGGCCTCTCGAAGGCATGGTGACGCTCGACTTTCGACACCCCGACGAGGCCGTCGAAAAAATCGTCGCGGCTTCAGGCGCGGACGGTCGATCGATTGGCGGCATCGTGCCGACCAGCGAGACCACTGCCCGCATCGCTGCCCTGGCTTCCCGGAGGCTCGGCCTCCGACACAACTCACCTGTCGCCACCGATGCCGCGGCCAACAAGCGCGTCATGCGCGAGCTTTTGGAGCGAGCAGGCGTGCCGGCTCCGCGCGCTCGCGCCTTTCCGTTGGACTCCGATCCGTCGATCATCGCTGCCGCCGTGCCCTTTCCCGTGGTGTTGAAGCCGCTCTTGCTCAGCGCGAGCCGCGGTGTCATCCGCGCCGACGATCCCCGCGCATTTTGCGCCGCGTTCGCGCGCATCGGCGCCATGCTCGCCGCGCCCGAGCTTTTGGAGATGCACCCTACCGACGCCAGGAGGATCCTCGTCGAGTCGTTCGTGTCCGGACCGGAGGTCGCGGTCGAGGGCCTTCTCGACGCCGAGACGGGCTTTCGTTGTCTCGCGATCTTCGACAAGCCCGATCCCCTCGACGGGCCATTTTTCGAAGAGACGATCTATGTCACGCCTTCGCGCTTGCCGGCCAGCGTACAAGACGAGATCGTCGCGACCACCGAGTCCGCCGCACGCGCCCTCGGCCTCACCGACGGCCCGGTGCACGCCGAGCTTCGCGTGGGGCCCACTGGCGTTCAGGTCATCGAGGTGGCAGCGCGCACGATCGGCGGCCTCTGCTCACGCACCCTGCGGTTCGGCACCGACGTGACGCTCGAAGAGATCGTGATTCGACACGCCATGGATCTTCCCATCGCGACCACCGAGCGCGAGCGGCTCGCCGCCGGCGTCATGATGATCCCCATCCCGCACGCGGGCATCCTCACCGACGTCACCGGTATCGATCAGGCGAAGGCCGTTTCAGGAGTCGAAGACGTCGTGATCACCGCGCTCGAACGTCGGCTCGTTCCATTGCCCGAAGGCAAGGCGTACCTCGGCTTCATCTTCGCGCGCGGCGCATCGCCGGCATTCGTCGAGCAAGCGCTTCGCGAAGCGCACGGCCGTCTGGTGCTGGAGATCAAGCCCAACCTCGTCTGAGGTTCCTCAGCAACACTTTGTGGTCTGGCCAAGAGAAACGAGCTGCGCGCTCGTGGGCTCGGCACAGCAGAACCACGATTCGGAAAGTCGAGGCGACAACCGACGACGGTAGCGTGCGTCGTCCTCGATTCCGGCAAGCGCGCGAATCGCGCGGAATGTCTCCACCGGATCGGCCTCGGCCTGGGAGTCGGCTTCGATGCGAGCGGTCACTGCTGCGCAGAGGGCATCCATCGCAGGATCAGGGTGCAGCCAGGTGTGCGTGAAGGTCGCCGGCTCGACGGGACCCACGAGGGTGCGAACGTCGGCCAGCTCGAGCAGGAGCGATCCCGGCGGGATGAGCAGTCGAATCGCGAGCTGGATGGGATCGATCCAGTCGAGGATGCCCCGGTGGTCGATGAAGTGCAGCACGTCGCGGAAGTCTTCGAGCGTCGTCCACGGGGTGAAGGAGACCAGCGACGGCCGCAGGACGATCCCCAGCTCGAGCATGATGTCGACCAGCCGCTCGACGTCGTCGCGCGTGTGACCCTTGTCGAGACGCGACAGCACCACGTCGGAAAGCGATTCGACCGCCGAGACCACGAACGACAGCCCCCACTCCTGGTACATCGGCAAGAGCTCGCGGTGACGCAAGAGGTGCTCGACCTTGGCGGTGAAGTCGAAGGTGATCGAGGGGTGAGCCTCGTGCATCTTTTTCACGATCCGCTGGCTGTGCGTCGGGCCGTTCAAAAAATCCGGATCGCCGAACGTGACGTGCGTCGCCCCGGCCTCGATCTGCGCGTCGATATCGCGCAGCACGACGTGCTCGGGCAAGACGAAGAAGCGACCACCGTAGGCCGGGGGAATCGGACAATGGCGGCAGAGGTGCAGGCATCCGCGGCTCGCCTCGACGTGACCGGCGATCCTGGTCTTTGCGCCTTCGACGAGCTTCGCATAGCGCGACAGCATCGGGAGGGACTTTCGCGCGGGAATCGGAAAATCGAGACGCGTCCTTTCGGCGTCGCCGGCCTTGCGCTGCACGTGGCGATCCCATCGCTCGCTGTCTCCGCGCTCGAGCGCTTCGGCCACTTCGACGAGCAAGGGCTCGCACTCTCCGCCAAGAACGAAGTCCGCGCCCATCCGCACGAGCTCATCGCCGTTGAGGGGAGCGTAGAGACCGAAGAAGCCAACCTTGGCCTTTGGGCTCTGCTCGCGGACACGCGCGAGCACTTCGACGCCAAGCCGAAGCGCGGTGTGCATCGGAACCGAGATGGCCACGAGCTTGGCTCTGGCGAGCGCGTCCATGTCGACGGGATCGCCGGCCACGTCGAGGTACGCAGGAAAAAATCCGCTTCGTTCGAGAAAGGCGCCGGCGACGGCGAGCGCGAAGGGCTGGTGCCCGAGCTCGTACGTCGAAACGAGAAGGATGTCTCCTGGCGTCCGCATCGAAAAAAAAGTCACGGTACCGTTAACAAAAACACTCCAAACAAGGGTGTGGAGAGGGCCCAAGGACCGTCTCTCCCCCCCGCTGTGGCTCTAAATTCGCCGTTTTACAGCCTAAAAGACCCCCGAAATTGACGGGGAAAACCGGTTGAGTCCAGTGTGGATGGAACTTTAAAAGCGACAAGGTGGGATGCTTTACTCCGATGTAAGCGCGTGCTAGATTGTGATGTTCCCTGTACTGTGATCGTGCGGCGATTTCTCCGGTCGCCAATGGTGGTGAATCCGACGTGCCCGTCAAGCTGACTGTCAACCGCTTCTCGTCTCCCCCGCCGCGACTCGGCGAAGGGATCACGATCGCCAACCGGTTTCGTCTGATCCGACAGATCGGCGAAGGCGGGATGGGATCGGTGTGGCTCGCCACACATCTCGGGCTCGGCATACCCTGTGCGGTCAAGTTCGTCGAGGGTGAATGGCGTCGTCAGCCCGAGATGGTCGCGCGCTTCGAGCGCGAAGCCAAGGTCGAGGCGCAGCTTCGCAGCCCCCACGTCGTTCACGTTCTCGATCACGGCGTATGGAATGGAACCCCCTACATCGCCATGGAGCTGCTGCAGGGCGAGTCAGTCGCCGCCCGGCTCGATCGCGTGGGGCACCTCGATACCGCCGCCACCCACCGCCTGGTCGCCCACATTGCGCGCGCTCTCACCCGAGCGCACG
>JBBSDY010000326.1:0-5477 GCA_038240245.1 Polyangiales bacterium | reverse complement strand
CGGCGAGGCCTTGAAGTAGCGGCGCGGCCCTCGCGCCATGACCTTGATGTCCTTGCCGCCGAGGCGACACGACGTCCGGCAGCAGTCCATGGCCGTGTTGCCCACGCCGATGATGAGCACGCGCTCGCCGATTTTGTCGATGTGACCGAACGCCACCGACTCGAGCCAGTCGATGCCGATGTGAATGTTGGCCTTGGCCTCTTCGCGGCCGGGAATGTCGAGGTTCTTGCCCTTGGGCGCGCCCGTTCCGACGAACACGGCGTCGTACCCGACCTCGAGCAACGCCTTCATGCTCTCGACGGGCGTGTTGTAGCGAATCTCGACCCCCATCTTGAGGATCATCTGAATCTCTTCGTCGAGCACGCTCTCGGGGAGGCGAAACGAAGGGATGTTGGTGCGCATGAGACCGCCGGCCTCGCCGAGCTTCTCGAACATCACCACCTGGTAGCCGAGCGGCATCAGATCGTTGGCCACCGCGAGCGATGCCGGTCCTGCGCCGATGCAGGCGATCTTTTTGCCGTTCTTCTTTTCGGGGATCTTGGGGAGCCGATCGGTGATGTCGTCCTTGAGGTCGGCGGCGACGCGCTTGAGGCGGCAGATGGCGACGGGTTTTTCGTCGATTCGGGTGCGCCGACAAGCCGGCTCGCAGGGGCGGTCGCACGTTCGACCGAGAATTCCCGGAAAGACGTTGGACTCGCGGTTGAGCATGTAGGCGTCGGAGTAACGTCCCTGCGCAATCATCCGAATGTACTCGGGGACGTTGGTGTGAGCGGGGCATCCCCACTGGCAGTCGACGACTTTGTGAAAGTAACTTGGCTTGGAAACGTTGGTCGGCTTCACGCTAGGAGCCTCCGCGATGGACGACCGGACGGTGGGTCGACATCGCCATGTTCACTTTGGCCTGCTCAGATCTGGCGCGCTTCATCAGCTGCTTTGCCTTCGACCTGGCGCAGAGTCCCGCTCTTGGTTCGCGCATGACTCACGCACTCAGAATTGACCAAGAATAACGCACGTCGGGAGGGTTTCGTCAAGGGGAACGCAGAGATAACAGCGTGAATTTCCGAAAGATTGTTCCACCGACCTCGCCCTGGTCTTGCGGTCGGGCGTCGACCTCGCCCGGGTTCTTGGGTCGGGGCGTCGCACCGGCTCGTTGAACCTTGCTGGTTCTCCGGGGCTTAACCGCCAAGCCGCCAAGGTTTTGTTTTTCGCACTCAATGACTCCCCCCCCAATCCTTGGCGGTCTTGGCGCCTTGGGTTCCTCCGAAACGTCGATGGGTGCCCACCGGTCTACGGATTCCAATGACAGGGGTCTTTTTCGACGACGGCGGCGGAGGCGCGTTGCGCAACCGCCACGAGCTGGGACGTCACTGGCATGGCGCCAACGCGCCAGCCTCCGAGGTTGGGAGGGTGATGCGGAACGTCGTTCCCTCTCCAAGCTGGCTCTCCACGGTGATCGTGCCGCCGAGCGAACGCACGATGCCGTGGCAGACCGAAAGGCCGAGTCCCGTTCCGCGCCCGACCGGCTTGGTGGTGAAGAAGGGGTCGAAAATGCGGTGACGAACCTCGGGCGCGATGCCCCGCCCCGTATCGGAGATCTCGACCACGATTTCGCCGTTGGCCGCGGCGCGCGTCGTCACGCGGATGGTGTTGTCGTGGGGATGGCCCTCGGGGATGGCGTGGGCAGCGTTGAGCAGGAGGTTCGGAAAGACGTGTCCGAGCTGACCAGGGTTCGCCAGGATGAGCGGGATGTGTCCGTAGTCCCTCACCAGACGGGCGCGCGCCCGGACTTCGCTCATCACCACCTTGATCGACGAGTCGAGGATGCTCCGGAGATCGACATGGGCCCGGTGCTCGTCGCCCGCGCGCGAGAAGGTCTTCATGTGACTCACGATCCCGCGGATGCGCTCGGCTCCCTCGATCGCGTCGTGCAACAGGGGCTCGACGGCATCTCTTCCTCGAGCAACTGCAGATTGGCGATGACGTAGGTCAGCGGATTGTTGATCTCGTGGGCGATGCCGGCCGCGAGGGTGCCCAGCGAGGCCATGCGGTCGAGGTGGGCGAGTCTTTTCTCTTCGATGACATGGTGAATCGTGTCGCAGAGCGTCTCGTAGAGAAAGGGCTTGGTGATGTACGCCTCGGCGTCGATGGCCGCTGCCTTGGGCGTGTCGTCGGCCGACATGGCGAGGACCGGAATCGAGGCGATGCTGGGATCGCCCTTCTGCTCGATCCGAAATTGCCAACCGTCTTTTACCGGCATCATCAGGTCGAGCAAGATGAGATCGGGCGTGGGCGCGCTCTTCTTCAGGTAGTCGAGCGCTTCCGATCCGTTGGCGGCGTCGACGACGTCATACCCATCGTTTCTGAGCAGCTCGGCGAGAGAGCTCCGGAGCTCCCCATCGTCCTCGACCAGAAGGAGTCGCCGCTCTCCCAAGGCGCCGTAGGCCTGCATCATTTGCAGGCTACGGCAGCCCCCACCTCGCTTCAACCTCTCGAGGGGGGGGCCTAAGGCCCCCACAGGACCTTTACTCTTCGTTGACGACGGCGAGAGGCTCTTCGCGTCGCGGTCGCTCGAAGGCCTGACCCGGCTCGTCGCCCTCGACGATCACGTTGAGCTTCTTGTACGCGGGGAGGCCTGTGCCGGCCGGAATGAGCCGACCCATGATGACGTTCTCCTTCAGGCCGCGCAGATCGTCGGTCTTGCCGCAGATGGCTGCTTCGGTGAGAACCTTGGTGGTCTCCTGGAAGCTCGAGGCCGAGATGAACGACTCGGTCGAGAGTGACGCCTTGGTGATGCCGAGCAAGAGCGGCTCGGCAATGCCGGGGCGAAGCCCACGCTCGAGAACCTTCTGGTTCTCGCGCTCGAACAGGTACTTCTCGACCTGCTCATCGACCAAAAAGTTCGTGTCGCCCACGTCCTTGATGCGAACGCGGCGGAGCATCTGGCGAACGATGACCTCGATGTGCTTGTCGTTAATACCCACGCCCTGCAGGCGATAGACCTGCTGGATCTCGTTGACGAGCCAGGCCGCGAGCTCTTTCTCGCCCTTGACCCGCAAGATGTCGTGCGGGTTGGCCGGACCGTCCTGCAGGCCGTCACCGGCGCGCACGCGGTCACCGGGCTGCACCTGGATGTGCTTGCCCTTCGGGATCAAGTACTCGCGTGCGAGATCGGGCTGGGCCTGACCTTCGGGCGTGATCGGCGTGATGACGACCTTGCGCTTGCCCTTGGTGTCCTTGCCCATCGAGACCTCGCCGTCGATCTCGCTGATGATGGCGTGATCTTTCGGCTTGCGGGCCTCGAAGAGCTCGGCGACGCGGGGCAGACCGCCGGTGATGTCCTGCACCTTGGTCGTGTCGCGCGGGATCTTCGCGAGAACCTCGCCGGCATCGATGAGATCGCCTTCTTGCGCCACGATGTTGGCGCCGACGGGCAGAAGATAGCGAGCATCGAGATCGTTCGTGCCGGGGATCTTCTTGGTCTCGCCGCTCGTCGGGTCTTTGATCGAGATGCGCGGGCGGAGATCCGCGGCGCGCGACTCGATGACCACCTTGCGCGACAGGCCCGTTACTTCGTCGAGCTTCTCGGTGATCGTCACGCCCTCGACGAGATCGCCGAACTTCGCCTGGCCGGCAACCTCGGTGAGGATCGGCATGGCGAATGGGTCCCACTCGGCGAGGAGCTGGCCGCTCTTCACCTTGTCGCCCTCGGCGATGCGCAGCTCGGCGCCGTAGACGAGGCGATGGTGCTCGCGCTCGCGGCCGGTGTCGTCCATCACGACGAGCTCGCCGTGTCGGTTCATGACGACCTGCCTGCCGTCCTTGCGGTTCGCGAGAACCGCGTTACGAAGGCGTACGATGCCCTCGGTGCGCGCTTCGAGCGAGCTCTGCTCGATCTTGCCGCGCGCCGCAGCGCCGCCGATGTGGAACGTGCGCATGGTGAGCTGGGTTCCCGGCTCGCCGATCGACTGGGCGGCGATGATACCCACCGCCTCGCCGATGTTGACGCGGTAGCCGCGGGCGAGATCTCGTCCGTAGCAACGCGCGCATACGCCGCGCTTGGTCTGGCAGGTGAGCACCGAGCGGATGACGACCTCTTCGATGCCCGCTTCCTCGATCTGCTTGACCGTTGCCTCGTCGAGCTCGGTGTTGTGCTGCACCAAGACTTCGCCGGTGAGCGGATCGACGACGTCGTCGAGAACGACGCGGCCGAGGATGCGATCGCCGAGCGGCTGAATGACCTCGCCCGCTTCTTCGAGCTTGGCCACGCGGATGCCGTCGAGCGTGCCGCAGTCGTACTCGCTGATGACCGCGTCCTGAGCGACGTCGACGAGACGACGGGTGAGATACCCCGAGTTCGCCGTCTTGAGCGCAGTGTCGGCGAGACCCTTGCGGGCGCCGTGCGTGGAGATGAAGTACTCGAGCACCGAGAGCCCCTCGCGGAAGTTGGCGATGATGGGGTTTTCGATGATCTCGCCCGACGGCTTGGCCATCAGGCCTCGCATGGCCGCCAGCTGGCGGATCTGCTGGGTGGAGCCCCGGGCTCCCGAGTCGGCCATGATGTAGATGGGGTTGAAGCTCGGCTCGATCGATTCGGCGCCCGTTTCGGGGTCGACGACGCGCTCCTTGCCGATCTCCGTCATCATCTCGCTGGTGACCTTGTCGGCGACGCCTGCCCAGATGTCGACGATCTTGTTGTAGCGCTCGCCGTCGGTGATGAGACCTTCCTGGTACTGGTCGACGACGCGCTCGACTTCGGTCTGCGCATCCTTGATCAGCTCTTTCTTCTTGGCGGGGATGACCATGTGCTCCATGCAGATGGAAACGCCGGCCTTGGTGGCATATTCGAACCCCAGCGTGCGCAGTCGGTCGGCGAGCAGAACCGTCGCCTTGTTGCGGTGCTTGCGGTAGCAGATGTCGATGAGTGACGAGAGCGCCTTCTTGTCGAGCGTCTTGTTGACGTAGTCGAACGAGATCTCGTCGGGGAGAATCTCCGAGACCAGGACGCGCCCCACGGTGGTGTTGAGCATCCGCGTGCGCTGCTTGCCGTCGTCATCGAGATCGGTGACGCGCACGCGAACGCCGGCGTGCAAGTCTACCTCGCCCGCATCGTAGGCCATGCGGACTTCGGCGCGCGATGCGAACACTCCGCGCAGGTAACCTTCGAGCTTCTCGCCCTTCTTGTCGTAGGTGAGCGCGCCGTCGCGGAACGAACCCTTGGCGTACTTGCGCTCGCGCGTGGCGTAGTAGAGCCCGAGCACGATGTCCTGCGTGGGGTTGATGATCGGCTTGCCGTTGGCGGGCGATAGGATGTTGTTGGTGCTCATCATGAGCACGCGGGCTTCCATCTGCGCCTCGACCGACAGCGGAACGTGCACCGCCATCTGGTCGCCGTCGAAGTCGGCGTTGAAAGCCGCGCAAACCAGCGGGTGAAGCTGGATCGCCTTGCCCTCGATGAGTACCGGCTCGAAGGCCTGGAT
>JBBSDY010000325.1:0-5482 GCA_038240245.1 Polyangiales bacterium | reverse complement strand
CCACCGTCGGAAAGAAAATATCGTATCGATCGCGGCGCAATGAGGATCTCCTCCTCGATGTCACTCACGTCGACCGATCCCTGTTGGTCGGGAATTTTCATACGCTGGGCCTCCTTGGCCTGCCCTTTTTACCATTGAGACCAATCGGCGGCGAGTGCGATTGACGCATCGCTTCAAACATGTGCGCGCAAGTCGGCGCGGCGGGGGTCACCTTTCACCTCCACGAAGGGGCAGGCTACTTCACGATTCTGTAGCTGGTGTCATTGCCGCCGCCTCCGCCGATCATGTAGAGGAACGTCGCGTCGTTCTGCTTCACTAGGCCAAGCGCGAAGCTTGAGGCGATCTTGGTGGCGGCGGTCGCCGTTTTGCCCGACTTGAAGACATCGGTTGGCACGATCCCTACGGTGAAATAGAGGTTGGTCGCGTCCGCGAGCACCGATGCGATGGCTCCCTTGTAGACGACGGACTCGACCACTCCACCGGTCTTGTAACGGAAGACGCCATCTGTTGCGGTGCTGAGGCGCTGCGTGAAATAGACGTAGGTATCGTCGACGGTGATGGCGCCCCCCTGGGTCGTGGTCGAGCCCACGACTTCGGTACCCGTGCCGCCGCCGATCGGAGCCGTGTAGAGCTTGCCGTCGTTTCCCAGCCAGTAGAAGGCGTCGGCGGTTGTGCCGAAGGCGTAGACGCCCCCCGTGCCCGTGACGACGCGTGTGCCGGCGTCGGTCTGCGCGGCATTGGTCGAGCGGGCGAAGATCTCGATGTTCACGATGGATCCAGAGGCGAAGGCGATCCAGTACAGCGAGGTCCCCCGCAGGGACATGTAGAGCGGGCGGGAAGCCGCTGTGAAGACCAGCGTCGGCGCATCGGCAAGCGCGCTTGTGAGTGGCTTCTTGAAGATGGAGGCGGCGGGTGAGCCTTCGGCGTACCAGAGGTCGTTGCCCACCGCGACGAGATCTCCAGGAGGTTGGGAGTCGGCCGCGAAGTCGGTTGGCGCGGATCCGTCGACGGGGGTGCGCACGATGGTGAAAGAGGTTGGCGGGTTTGCAGGGATTTTCGTCAAAAACATTGCACCACCGCCCAACGCGTTGCGGAAAATGGTGCCGGTTGCCGCGAGCGGTTTCGGGTCGCAGAGGCTGGGATCGGTCATCACCGCCGCCGCCTTGCACGTCGTCATGACGCAGGCGTGCTTGCAAGCGCCGCAGTTGTTGCTGTCCGTGACGAGGTTCGTTTCACAGCCCGTTTCGGGCTTGCCGTCACAGTCTCCGTAGCCCATGGAGCACGAAGCAACGACGCAGACACCGGCCGGACAGGAGACGCTGCCATGGGTGCCGTCACACGTCGTCTTGCAATCACCGCACTGCGTGACCTGGTAGACGTTCTGCGTGCACGGCGTGGGGTCACCCTCGCAGGTGCCCTTGCCCAGCGGACATGCTCCTGACTCGGTTCCGATCATGGCGTCGGGCGCCGTGCTCGCGTCCGGCGATGCAACGCTCGTGTCGCCGCTGGCCGCGTCAGGCCTGGCACTGGCATCTGCTGGGGGCTCGCCCGCATCTCCTCCGGCCCCGTATCCATTGGGGTTGTTGTGTTCGAGGTCCATGGTGATGGGATCGAGTTGGTCGGGATCGGCGCAAACGAACGAAGCGCACTTCTGGCTGGCCAAGCAATCCGTATCCCCCAGACAAGCGGCGCGGCATTTGCCGTCGACGGCACACTTGAGCGGATCGCTGCACATCGATGTGTACGTGCACGTGGCTTCGTCGGTGCGCTGGCACACTCCCGCGGTGCCGACCTTGACGCATCGTTCGCCCGTCGCGCAGTCGCGGGTTTCTTTGCAGGCAGCGTGGCAGCTCCCAAAGGTGCACGACAATGGATCGACACAGTCGCTGTTGATGTGGCACCCGCTTGCCAGGTTGCCGACCTTCGGCTCGTCGCTCGAACAGCCCGCGGTTATTGCCACGAGCATGCCCACAGCAACGGCGGCTACCCGAGCCCATCCAAACGAAGCCCGCGACCAGCCCGGCGCCCACGAGATACGATTTGCCATCGTGAAGACTCACCACAACATCGCCCAGAGTTCAATGAGAAACACGCGCCCGAGGGACGTGCTCGGCGCTCTCGGTTTTACTTGCAGCCCATGGTTCCTGCCGCGGGAGGCGCGGGGATCTGCGGGCTAGCGGGGCAGCCGAAGTCGAACATGTCGAGGAGCGCGTCGCTGTTGGCGTCACGGGCGGTGAGGGCAGGGATATCGAACACCGTTTCGATGAGGCGCGTGATCGACGTGTGCTCGTGCACGACATGGGAAACGTAGTGGCGGCGCGCATAGGGCGATACGACGATGAGCGGCACGCGCACACCGAGCTCGGTAAAGCCCGTATCCTGGGGGCGCGGCTGGCACGAGTTGGGCGGAGGGACGTGATCGGCGAATCCGCCGGCCTCGTCGTAGGTCATGATGAGGGCAGTGGTGGGCCAGATCGAGCTGGCGAGGACAGCCTGGTAGATGTCTCTGGTCCAGGCCTCGCCGATCTGGACGTCGGCCGCGGGGTGCTCGTCTTCGATCCCCTCCCGGGAGTCGATGAAGGTGACGGCGGGGAGCGTGCCGTCGGCGAGCGCGGCCTTGAATGCGGCCTGGTTGTGGACGCCGACGTGGTTGGCTGCCCAGCCGAGACACTCCTCGAAGGGTGTCGACGGCGTGTAGGCGCCCCAGGTGACGCCCTTCTTATCGAGCTCGGACATGATGGTGGGCAGGTTCTCGGCCGGGTGCCCTCCTCCGGTGTCTTTCACGCCGTCTGATGTCGCCACCAGAAGGTAGTCGCGGTTGGGCCACGTGGATCCCCGCACCGACGAGAAGCTTCGGTCGCCGACGGCGAACGTGTTGGCGAGAAAGTAGTAGAACGGCAGATCGGTGTCTTCATAGTAGCCCATCACGTAGTGACCGTCCGAGCTGGCGGTGGTGGCGCCCTTCACGAAGCCGTCCATCTTGTCGACGTTCACCGCGGCGTGCAGGGCGGCGTTGCTGTGGGGAGGGTCGGTCTTGAGGCACGTGGTGGCCAGGTGAAACGGCTTAACAATCGCACCTTGCGCGTCGAGGTTGGTGAAGGTGTCGGGCAACGGCTCGGCGTCGGGCTGTCCGTGGAGGGAGAGGCGCCCCAGGTGCTGATCGTAGGACCGGTTTTCTTTCATCATCACGATGATGTGATCGATGGGAAACTTCGTTCCCGCCTTCACCTCGACCGTGTCGCTCGGCAGGGCGCCGAGCCTGAAAAAGCAGGCTTTGCGCATCGCGAGCCTGGAGTCGACCGGGACGGGGCTCGGGCAGGTGAGCGATCCGGCTTCTGTCGCCGGCGCGCCGTCGTTCGCCACGGCGCCGCCCGCGTTGCCAACCGATCCCGAATCGAGCCCACCGCCCCCCACCTCGCCCAAGCCGCCGCTCCCGCTGCCACTCGATCCGGCGTTCCCGCTCGGTCCGGAGTCGTTGGCCGGGTGGTTGGAATCGCGGCCCGGCCCTTCGTCGGGCGAGCCGCAACCGGCCAGCGACACCATCGTGGTGCACATCGCCGCCGTGAGGCAGCGGACCAACGAGTTGCTCGTCATCGTTGAAAGTGTAGACGACGGCGCTACAAGCTGTACAGCTCGCCGTACTTCTTCTTCAGATATGCGATGTACGGAGCAACGCTGAGCGACGCTCCGGTGGCGCGCTCCACGATCTCGACGGGCAAGAGCGTGCGACCATGTCGATAGATGTTGGTCGTCAGCCAGCCGCGGAGCGTATCGAAGCGACCTTCGGAGATCTCGTGGGGGATCGAGGGATGAGCGCGTAGCGCAGCATCGAAAAATTGTGCGCTCATGACATTGCCCAGCGCATAACACTGAAACGCGCCTCCCACGAAACCGTCGTACCAGTGGACGTCTTGCAGGACGCCGTCGGCGTCGGTTTCGGGCACGATGCCGAAGTCTGCGCGAAAACGCTCGCGCCACGCATCGGGCAGGTCCTTCACTTGCAGCTTGCCCTCGAGCAGATCGAGCTCGAAGTCGAAGCGCAAAATGACGTGCAGGCAGTACGTCACCTCGTCGGCGTTGGTGCGAATGAGCGAGCGCTCGACCTTGTTGATGGCGCGATAGAAGGCGTCGAGCGAGATGTCGGCGAGCTCATCGGGAAATGCCTTTTGGAGATTGCCGTAGAACGCGTTCCAGAAGCCGCGGCTTCGTCCCACGATGTTCTCCCAGAGTCGCGACTGGCTCTCGTGGACGCCCGCCGAAGCGCCCTGTCCGACTGGGGTTGCCTCCCATGCGTGATCGACGTTCTGCTCATAGAGGGCGTGCCCCGCCTCGTGAAGCGTGCTGAAGAGCGCCTCGGAGAGGTCGTCGATGCGCGCGCGTGTCGTGATCCGCACATCATCCGCGCCGAACCGGATCATGAAGGGGTGATGCGTCATGTCCTGACGTCCGCGCGAAAAATCGTAGCCGAACTTCTCGGCGAGGAAGCGTCCGAAGGCGAGCTGCCGGTCCTCGGGGAACGTGCGCCGAAGCGCGCTATCATCGGCGGGCGCCTGCGATGTGATGTTCTTCACGAGCGGAACGA
Organism: Polyangiales bacterium; assembly: GCA_038240245.1. Taxonomy (GTDB): domain Bacteria; phylum Myxococcota_A; class Polyangia; order Polyangiales; family Polyangiaceae; genus DASWDH01. The sequence goes on along the minus strand of JBBSDY010000325.1, from coordinate 900 downwards.
GCTCGGCTCGAAGCTCGGCGAAGAGCGCTCGCACGACCGATGCCTTCATGCCCGGATCGGCATCGCCGATGAGCGGATCGGCCACGTGCTCGAAGGGGGCGAAGAAGCTCGCGTACCTTCGGCTCAGCTCGACCGTCTTTTCGAGGAGCGGACGAACCAACGCAAAGTCGTTGGCGGGCCGCGCCTTGACCCAACACTCGTAGCTCTCGGTCCGGTGGTTGGCGAGCTCGCTGACGAACGCGGCAGGGACCTTGACCGCGCGCTCGTGATCGCGGCGCGCGACGCGAAGAAGGCGCGCACCATCGGATTCGGCGTCGCTGCCCGATCCACGCGACTGCAGACGATCGAGCAGACGCCCCACCTCGGGATCGGCGATGCGGTCGTGCGCCAGGCGATCGAGTGTGGCGAGCTGCCGCCCGCGCGCGTGGCTGCCGCCGGCCGGCATGTAGGTGGCCTGGTCCCAGCGGAGCACCGAGGCCGCCGACTCGAGATCGTTGTGCTCGGTGAGAAGGGTTCTCAGCTTGGCGAGATCAGACTCCATGGCTCATTGCAGGCCGGTCGTGGCAAAGCATCGGTTCATCAGACATCGCGCTACTTGGGGAATACAGGGTGGGGTGACGACCGGTGGACAGCCTGAGCAGCTCGATTGAGCGTTGGAGGTCAGACTCGACTTCCAGCTATCGGCTAGCACCGCCGGGAGCGCGACGCCGCAACGGCTCACGCACGCATTGATCTCCGACGCGATGAGACAATTGGCGTCGGTCGTGCATCCGGCCGAGCTGTACTTGTCGAAGATCTGCGAACGAAATACTTCGTATCCCTTCCTGCCGGCATCGCACGACTTGAGATCGGTCACGCAAACGGGGCAGAACGTACCGGGTCGCGTCTCTGGGTGCGAGT
>JBBSDY010000324.1:0-5492 GCA_038240245.1 Polyangiales bacterium | reverse complement strand
GCAGATTTTTGGCCGAGGGAAATCGCTGGCTGCGTTGCTTGGCCAGACAACGGAAGATCGCGCTTTCGAGAGCGGGAGGCACCGTGACCCCGCTGCGGGCGAGCGGCTCGGGCTCGGCGTGCATGATCTTGTCGAGCATCGCGTTGTAGTTCGACGCGTCGAACGGCAACTTGCCGGTGATGATCTCGTAGAGAATCGCTCCAGTCGCCCATACGTCGGTGCGCAGATCGATGGTGTCGAGTCCGCGAGCTTGCTCGACGCTCATGTACTGCGGAGTACCCATCACCATGCCGGTCTGCGTCATCGACAGGCTCACGCCATCGTCGTCGATCGACTTGCTGATCCCGAAGTCGAGAACCTTGACGACGATTCCGCCCATCGCGCCCTTGTGCAGGAAGATGTTGGCGGGTTTGAGATCGCGGTGGACGATTCCCGCGGCGTGCGCGGCCTCGAGCCCGCGGCATATCTCGATGATGATGAGAGCCGCGTCGCCAGCGGCGATTCGCCCATTCTTCTCGAGATGCTGGCCCAGCGTGATGCCGTTGAGCAGCTCGAAGACGATGTACACCCGACCGTCGGGCAACTGACCCACGTCCATGACATCGATGACGTTGGGGTGACGAACCTTTCCCGCGGCGAGAGCCTCGGCGGCGAATCGCTTGCGGATCTCTTCTTTTTTGGCGAGCCGCTCGCCGGTTACCTTGATGGCAACGTCGCGGCCGATGAGCTCGTGATGGGCCGCCCACACCGACCCCATGCCACCCTCACCGATGGTTCTAAGTAGGCGGTACCTGCCTGCAACGAGATCTCCGGCCTTCACAGCTGGTTTCCCAGTTTAGGATACTACCATGGGCCGGGCCCGCTTTTGCGCTCGACGCCTAAGACCAAGTCCCGATGGCGACCCAAGCGAAGCGCCGAATGCGACCAGTTATTTCTTCTTTCGTTTCGAGGTGCTGGCTCCCGCATCGGCTCCCAGCTTGTTGAGCTCTCCGTTGTCCGGCGTGGCGACCGGAGCCCCACCATCCCCTACACCCGAGCTCGAGGTGGACTTGGCACCCTGGTCAGACCCACGTTCCTTCGCGTCGGCGGCGAGCCGCGCGATCTCGTCGTGATCCCACCGGTCGACGTGCCCGTCGAAATCGAGATCGACGCCCATTCGCTCGAGCTTGCCGTCGTTGTAGAACTCCCAGCGATCGGGGCGACTGTCGTGGTTGGTGTCGCGCTGGATACGTGAGAGCTGCCCGGCGACGTAGTACTTCCAGACGTCGGCCGTCCCGTTGAAGTCGGTGTCGATCTCTTCTTTGGCGATGCGTCCGCCCGAAAAGGTGATCCAGGTATCGACGCGACCGTCGTAGTTGGTGTCGGCCTCCTCGTGGAGGCTTTCGCCTTTCTCGTTGTACGTGCGGACGATGTCTTTGATGCCGTCGAGGTTGGTATCGATCTCGCGGCACATGATGACCTTGTGCATGCTCTCGCCCGTGCCCACCATCTGGTAGACGCGGCGCACATTGGGCTGCAAGGCACCGGGGCCTGCCGTTTCGGCGGCCTCGCGATCGGCTCGACCCTTGTAGTCGCACCGCGATTGATCGTCGAACCCGGCGTCACCCACGTTGCGCGCGCGCCCATCGATGGCCGCCTGGCTGGCGGGCGGAGGAGATCCGCCTCCACAAGCAAGGCCCACGACGGCCGACACCCCGACGCACAGCAACGCTGCCCTGTTCATTTCGTCTCCTTCTTTGCTTTGCCTGCGTCGACTGTCGCGCCTGGCGCCGGCGCTGCTCCGGCCTCGGGCATGCTGGGCACCGCGGCGGCGAGCGTGGCGCCGGCATCGCTGCTCTGTGCAGTGCTCGCCGAGCCGGCATCGACCACGCTCGGCGCGCCTTGCACCGCGCAGACGTCGATGACGTTGTTGGGATCGGGCTTGCCGTCGCCGTTGTGATCCGAGGCGATGACCGCGCATTCGATCTTGTCGGGGTTCGGCCACGTCCACCACTGATCGACCTTGCCGTCGCCGTCGGAGTCGCGCATCCGGTGGTGGATCTTGCCTCCCTCGTAAAAATCCCAGGTGTCGAGCTTGCCGTCGAGGTTGGTCTCGCGATCTTTTCGGACGATGACGCCCGCCGTAAAGTAGGCGATCTCGTCCATCTTCCCGTCGCGATCGAAGTCCGATTCGCGCCGGCGAACGGCCCCGTTCGAATCGAAGTAGGTGAACGAGTCCGGCTTGTCGTCGTGGTTGATGTCCACCATACGGCAGACCTCTCGCCCTCCCGACATCACCTTCACGATGTCCGGCTTGCCATCGCCGTTGGTGTCGATCTTCTGTGCCGAGCTCGATGTGATGTCGCAGTCGGCGTGCTCCATCTCGAGGGGCAGACCTTCGGTGCTCGGGTTTTTCGGCCCCGCCTCCTTGGATCCACCACAACCGGCGGCAACTAGACTGACAAGCAAAACTAGGAAAGAGGGTCTCGGTCTTTGGCTTGGCATCGTTCTCGGGGCCGATCCTGGAGCGGGCGCGTTACCCCTCGCCGCCGCCGCTTTCAGCCGCGCGAGTCTAGACCCAGCGCGGCATGGCGAGCAACCTGGCCGATCGGACCACCATCGATCGGGCCGAGCGGCGGTCGGGGGTTGCACCCGCCCAACGGTCGGTCAGTCCCGGCGAAGAGCTCCCGGACGGCTCCGTCAGCGAATCCCCGACGGTTGCCAGATTCCCCAATGATTTCAACGTATGGCTTTTGGGTTTGACATCACAGGTACCGGCATCTAGGGTCACATCTGGTCAACCCCCAATCGCCGGAGAGAGTGCTCCGGCAGGCGACCCGGCGAAGATGTCCAGGAAGAAGATTTCGACCACCATCTACATCACGCCGGAGCAAAACGATCGGCTCAAGCTCTTGCACGAGTGGAGCAAGGTCCCCATCGCCGTCTACATCCGCGAAGGGATCGACATGGTGCTCAAGCAGTACGACCACATGTTGCCCGGTCAAATGTCGCTCGAGGCAGCGGGGCAAAAGAAGTCGTAAAACGACGACAGCTCGCCGTACCTGCGACGTAACCCCATGCGCCCCGACCGGATCCGCAATTTCTCGATCATCGCCCACATCGACCACGGCAAGTCGACACTGGCCGATCGAATTCTCGAGCGTACCGGCGCCCTGACCGAACGCGAGTCGCGGGCGCAGTTCCTCGACAAGATGGACCTGGAGCGCGAGCGCGGAATCACCATCAAGGCCCAGGCGGTGCGCCTCAACTACAAGGCGAAGGACGGCGAAGACTACAAGCTTCACCTCATCGACACCCCCGGTCACGTCGACTTCTCGTACGAAGTCTCGCGAAGCCTCGCCGCGTGCGAGGGCGCGCTGCTCGTCGTCGATGCGACCCAGGGTGTCGAGGCGCAGACCCTGGCCAACGTCTACCTCGCCCTCGAAGGCAACCTCGAGATCATCCCGGTCCTCAACAAGATCGATCTTCCCTCGGCCGATGCCGAGGGCACCCGGCGCCAGATCGAAGACGTGGTGGGGCTCGATTGCTCGGGGGCCATCGAGGCCAGCGCGAAAACAGGGGTGGGAATCGACGACATTCTCGAGGCGATCGTGGCGCGCGTTCCTGCCCCCAAGGGGTTGCCCGACGCGCCGCTGCGTGCGCTCGTCTTCGATAGTTGGTACGACAGCTACCGCGGCGCCGTGGTCATGGTCCGGGTCGTCGACGGCACGCTGAAGAGGGGCCAAAAGGTTCGCTTCTGGGCGACGAAGGCCGAGTGCGAGATCACCGAGATCGGGATGTTCGCGCCCTTCGCCGTCCCCCTGGACGAGCTCGGCCCGGGCGAAGTGGGATTTCTCGCCGGCAACATCAAGACGGTGACCGAAACCAAGATCGGCGACACGGTGACGCTCGCTGGCCGGCAGTGCGAAACGCCGTTGCCCGGTTTCAAGGACGTGAAGCCGATGGTGTTCGCCGGGATCTTTCCCACCGACAACGCACAGTTCGAGGACCTGCGCGACGCGCTCGCCAAGCTGCGCTTGAACGACGCCGCGTTCGTCTTCGAGCCCGATAGCTCGGAGGCCCTCGGCTTTGGCTTTCGCTGCGGCTTTCTCGGGCTTCTGCACATGGAGATCATTCAGGAGCGCCTGGAGCGCGAGTACAACCTCGATCTCATCACCACCGCGCCGAGCGTTGTCTACAGAGTCTACAAGCTCGATGGCTCGGTCATCGACGTCGAGAACCCCGCCCGTCTACCGGCGCCGCAGCTCGTCGACCACATCGACGAGCCGATCTTCAAGGTGACGATCCATGTGCCCTCCAACTACGTGGGCACGGTGCTCGCGCTCTGCGAAGACCGCCGCGGCGTGCAAAAGGGCATTCAATACGCGTCAGCCGATCGCGTCATCATCACCTACGAGCTTCCCCTGGGCGAGGTCCTCTTCGATTTCCACGACCGTCTGAAGAGCGCCTCGCGCGGGTATGCCTCGATGGACTACGAGCTCATCGGGTACCGCACCGACCAGCTCGTCAAGCTCGACATGATGGTCAACGGCGAGCCACTCGATGCGCTGTCGCTCATCGTCCACAAGGACAAGGCCTACCAGCGCGGGCGCGATCTCGCGGCGAAGCTAAAAGAGATCGTCCCTCGCCAGCAGTACGAGGTCGCCATCCAGGCCGCGCTCGGATCGCGGATCATCGCGCGCGAAACGGTGCGCGCCATGCGTAAGGACGTCACCGCGAAGTGCTACGGCGGCGACATCAGTCGCAAGCGCAAGCTCCTCGAGAAGCAAAAAGAGGGCAAGAAGCGCATGAAGCAAGTGGGCAGCGTCGAGATCCCCCAAGAAGCCTTCCTCGCCATCCTCAAGGTCGACTGACCGGCTGCTGGCGCCCCGAGAGAAGAGAACCGCCAAGGCGCCACGGGAATTTTTTGTTGGATCCAGCTCTTCCAAAAAAAGATCTGATCTTGGCGGCTGGTTGCGCCTTGGCGGTTTTCTTACTCTTACTCTGACGCGGCGTCTGCGGGGGCAGCGTCGATGTTGGCGTTGTTGGTGTCGCCCGTTGCGTCGATGACGTCGGCGTTCGCGTCGCTGGTTGCGCCGGGCGCGGGCTCACTGCCCGTTTCAGAGCTGGCGGAATCGGCAGCGTCGCTTGCTGCCGCGCCGGATTCGGGGAAGCTGCCGTCGAAGGCGTTGCAAACGGCGGGCGGGGCGCTCGCGCCGAGAGCCGGCGGGGGGGCGACCGAGCAGATCGAGTGCGTGGATGCATTGACGTCGAGGACCTGCCGCACGTCGTCGTGGGTGATATCGAGGCATTTGTAACCCGCCCGGCAGTCGCCGTCGCTCCCGCAGGTCGCCATACAGAACGTTCTATCGAAGCGGACCGACTCGGCTGGGCTCTTGCAGGTGGGCTCGTTGAACGCGACGCAGAGCGAATCGTCGGGGCACGCATTGGGCTCGCAATTGAAGACGGTGCAGTAGCCTGCCGGCTCGGTCGAGTCGCAAAGGCGATCGCCG
>JBBSDY010000323.1:0-5492 GCA_038240245.1 Polyangiales bacterium | reverse complement strand
CATCGAGAGGCCGGCGATCGTCGCGCGCTCGATGCGCAACCGATCGAGCAGCGCGGCGACGTCATCGGCGTACTCGTCGATCGATCGTGCTGCGGCAAGCTCGGCCGAGCGACCGAAGCCGCGCAGATCGGGGACGATCACGCGCGCCGAGTCGGCAAGATCGGTCTTTTGTGCCAGCCACATCCGACCGTCGAGAGGAAAAGCATGGAGCAGGATCAGCGGCTCGCCACTGCCCGTATCGTCGAAGATGAGGTCGGCCCGGCTCATGAGACGAGGGATGCTAGCAAGGGGTTATTGTACAATCGACCCGACGAGCGGCTAACATGGCCTTTGTGAACGGCGGGCTCGTAGCGCTCATTTTGGCGGGCGGAGCGGCAAGAGGGGCCTACGAGGTGGGGGTCGTCATGTACATCCTCACCGAGGTGGCCAAGGAGATCGGGCGTCCGGTACCGTTCGATGTCCTGTGCGGCACGTCGGTGGGCGCGATCAACGCCTGCACGCTCGCGGCTCACGCCGACGAGCCGGTTCGGCGCGGTGAGATCCTCGTGCGGCAGTGGACGGGCCTGCGCCTCGACCAGGTGGCCAAGCCAAGCCGCGGCGAGTTCATCGGCTTGTTGACGGGCCTCGTGGGTCGCAAGCGTTCGGCCCCCGGGCCCGGCGAGATGCGCCGCGGGGGGCTGCTCGATCCGCGCGGGATCGAGACCATCGTGCGGCGCGCCATCGTGCCCGATGGCATCCGGCGCAACCTCGAGTCCGGGATCATCAAGGCGCTTACGGTGTCGACCACCGACGTGGCCAGCGGGCGGACGGTGATCTTCCTTCAGCGCAGGGAGCAAGGCTTGCCGCAATGGAGCCGCGATCCCACGGTCAGCGTACGGGCCGTGCAGATCACGCCCGAGCACGCTCTCGCTTCGGCGGCGGTGCCGCTGCTCTTTCCCGCGGTGCGCATCGATGGCGAGTTCTATTGCGATGGTGGGCTGCGCCAGAACGTTCCTCTCTCTCCGGCGCGGCGCCTGGGCGCCGATGGATTGATCGTCGTGAACCCTCGCTTCATTCCGCCCGAGCCGCCCACCGAGGACGTCAAGCGCGAGAACGAGCGCGAGTACCCCGGGCCCTTCTTTCTCTTCGGCAAGGCATTGAACGCGCTCCTGCTCGACCGCATCGATGCCGACATCGATCGCCTGCAGCGGATTAACTTCATCCTCGAGGCCGGAATGCGACGCTTTGGATCCGACTTCGTCGAAGAGATCAACAAGGAGCTCGGTGATCAGGGAAGGGTGCGCGGTCTCAAGCGGCTGCGCATCGTCCACATTCGCGCCTCGCAAGATATCGGCGCGATGGCGGCAACTTTCGCCCGCTCACCCGAATTCTCCAAGCGCACGTCGGGCATGATCGGAAAGATCATTCGTCGGATCAGCGAGTGGGAAGGCGCCGGCGAAGCCGATCTTCTGTCGTACATTCTTTTCGACGGCGAATTTTCGGCGCGACTCATCGACCTGGGCCGAAGCGACGCGCGCGCGAGACACGCCGAGCTCTGCGCGTTCTTCGAAGAATTCGCCCCCAAGGTTGCTCTGCGACCAAAGTTGGATTGAAACTGCCGCGCGCGGTGTGACTCTAGTAGAAAGGCGAGTTTCTCCCCGTGAGCCAAGCATCCTCTCGAACCGTTCTCGTGGTCGACGACGACCAAGACATTCGAGATGCGCTCTGCGAGCTGCTCATCGACGAAGGGTACCGGGTGGCGACCGCAGCCAACGGAGCCGAGGCGCTCGACTACCTGAGATCGCGCGAGCTGCCCTGCGTCATCCTGCTCGACTTGATGATGCCGATCATGGACGGTTGGGAATTTCGGCGCCAGCAACAAGCCGATGCCAAGCTTTGCGATATTCCGGTGGTGGTCATCACCGCGGCGGGCGAGCACCGCGCCAGCACCATCGCGGTCGATCGCATTCTTCGCAAGCCGTTGCAGCTCGACCACGTCCTCGAGACGCTCGAAGCCTTCTGCTGACCGACGAATTCGCAACCGCCTCCTCGTTTCAGGCGCGTGCCATCCTTGTTGCTGGAACAGTCAGCCTGGAATCACGGCGGCGAAAGCGAGCTCCCGGGCCTTTGGGGGCCTTTGACCATCATGCGCGTGAGGGCATCTTGCCGGGGCGGTTGGCTTCTGCGAGTGTAAGGCGCTCGCCTTTGGCGCCCGTCTGCGATTCAGCGGTCGACCAGTCCGGGAAAATCTAATGGCCGACGAAAATATCCCTCTTGTCAGCTCGCGCGGGACCAACGAGGGGCTCGTTCTCGACAATACGATGCTCCGCATCGACAAGGGTCGTGTCGCTCCGCCCTCCGATGCCGATCTCGAGCCGCGCCCGCCGCGCGTCGAGCACATTCCCTGGGGCTACGGCCATGACCTCATCAAGGCCATGGTGGTCGATCCCAACCGCCTCTACCTCTACTGGGAGGTCACCGATCCCTCGCTGGTCAAGGCCCGCCACGAGCTCGGTGCGGGCGGCAAGGATGCCTGGCTCAGCTTGCGCATCTACGACACGACGGGTCGCATCTTCGACGGAACGAACGCTCACGGCTACATCGACATCAAGGTCGAGCGCTCCGATCGTCAATGGTTCGTTCACATCGGCAAACCGGCATCCACGCATGTCGTCGAGATTGGCTTGAAGTCGCTCGAAGGGTACTTCGTGAGGGTGGCGCGCTCGGGACGGGCCGATTTTCCGCGCTTCGAGCCGTCTTCCGACGGCACCGTGGACTGGCTCTCCGTTCGCTCGGCTACCGGACCGGTGGGAGATCCCAGTCCCGGCTCGGGGCCCGCCGGTGGATCGCCCGAAGATCCTCCGGCGCCGAGCGGCGTTCGTGGTGCGACCACCACGGCCAGAGCAGCGGGGGGGATCGTCGGCCCCGCGGGTCTCGAAGCGCAGATCTGGCAAGAGCAAACCACCGAGGGGCCGGTTCACCTGACCGAGTGGTCTTGGCAGGGCTGGCAAGAAGTCTTTCAAACGCAGTGGATCGAGGGGCGCCGCTTTCTGGAGTGGTCCACGCCTCTCTTGCGCACCAACTGGGAAGCAGGACCTTTCCCGTTTGCCGTGGAATCACCGGGTGTCGTCGAAGAGCACTTCGAGGGACCGGTCACCGTGTACCCCCTCGAACGCGGTCGAACACGGGTGGTCTACGGGCCATGGCAGGTGACCATTCGCGGGGTCGGCGCCAAAGCCGAGGGCCGGGTGATCGCGCGCTGGCAGGTCGAAACATCGTGGGTCGTCAGCATGGGCTTCGAGCGCGTCGTACGCGAGCTTTCCCCCGGCGCCATCGCGCGCGCGCCGGGCGAAGTCGCCGCCATGGCCGGGAGCTCCGAGGCCCTTGGCGCGAGCGAGCGCCGCTGGCTTTCGGCCAGCCAGCTGCGCATGAGGGGCGCGTCCGAGCTCCACATGCTGAGCGCGAGCGAGCTGCGCCTGCGCGGTGCCAGCGAAAACATTCTCGGTGGTGCGAGCGAGCGTCGCATCGTGGGGGCAAGCGAGCGCCGCTGGTTGGGCGCGAGCGAGTCCGGCTGGGGTGGCGCGAGTGAGTCCGGCCTGGGCGGCGCGAGCGAGGTGCTCGTTGGGTCGAGCGAGAACCGGCCCGGAGCGCCTTACGCCATCGACGAAGGCGCGAGCCTCCCGTACGAGAAACGCTGAGAGACAACGACATGGCCACCGGCTACCTTGCGATCGTCCTTCACGCGCACTTGCCCTTCGTTCGTCACCCCGAAGACGCCACGGTGATGGAGGAGCAATGGCTGTACGAGGCCATCACCGGGACGTACCTTCCCCTCATCCAGCTCTTCGAAGGGTTGCTCGCCGACGGAGTTCGCGCCCGGGCCACGGTGTCGCTGTCGGCGCCGCTCATCAACATGCTGACCGACGATCTGCTCAAGACGCGCTACGCCGAGCGGCTCGACCAGCTCATCGAGCTCGCCGAAAAGGAGCTCGACCGCACGCGGCACGAGCCCGGCTACCAGCGCAACGCGCAGATGTACAAAGATCGCTTCCACGCGTTGCGCTACACCTGGCGCTGCCACGAGGGCAACCTGGTCAACGCCTTCAAGCGTCTGCAGGATGCGGGGATGGTCGAGGTCATTACCTCGACGGCCACGCACGCCTTCTTTCCCAACATGGACCGCAACTGGTCGGCGATGCGGGCCCAGGTGCACGTCGCGGCCGATCTCTACGAGAAGCACTTCGGTAAGCGCCCCCAGGGAATGTGGCTCGGCGAATGCGGCTACGTGCCGGGTGTCGACGAGCTCTTGCGTGAAGCGGGCATCCGTTATTTCTTCGTCGACACGCACGGCATCCTCTTCGCCGATCGCCGCCCCATCTACGGCGTCTACGCTCCACTCTACTGTCCGAGCGGCGTCGCCGCTTTCGGACGGGACACCGAGTCGTCGCGGCAGGTGTGGAGCGCCAAGGAGGGCTACCCAGGCGATCCCCACTACCGCGACTTCTACCGTGACATCGGGTTCGATCTTCCGATGGACTACATCGGCCCCTACGTTCATCCCGAGGGGCACCGCATGGCGACCGGCTTCAAGTACCACGCCATCACCCACGACAAGCTGCACGACAAGTGGATCTACGACGCCGGCATCGCCCGAAATCGCGCCGGCGAGCACGCCATGCACTTTCGCGTGAACCGGCAGCGCCAGGCGCTCAATCTCGCGGGGAGCATGGACCGCCCGCCGATCATCGTGAGCCCGTACGATGCCGAGCTCTATGGCCACTGGTGGTTCGAGGGCATCCAGTTTCTCGACGACATGTTCCGGCAGGTCCACCACAACCAGGGCGAGATCGACACCATCACCCCCGGCGAATACCTCGACCGCCACCCCACCAACCAACTTTCGGTGCCGTGCGCGAGCTCGTGGGGGCACGCAGGCTACAACGAGTACTGGCTCAACGAGACCAACGCCTGGGTCTACCGGCACCTGCACATGGCCGGCGAGCGTATGGTCGAGCTCTCGCACAAGTTTCCGCGAGCCGAGGGCGTTGCGCTGCGGGCCCTGAAGCAAGCTGCGCGCGAGCTGATGCTGGCCCAAAGCAGCGACTGGGCCTTCATCATGCGCACCGGAACGACGGTTCCCTACGCCGAGCGTCGCACCAACGCCCACGTGTTGCAGTTTACCAGGCTGTACGACGATCTCTTGCGCGGCGACGTGAGCGAGCCGTGGCTGTCCGATCTCGAGGTCCGCGACAATATCTTCCCGGATATGGACTACCGCCTCTACGCCACGTAAAACATCGTAGCTTGGCCATGCCCCCGCTCAAGGTGCTCTTCGTTGGGTCGGAGTGCGCACCGTTTTCGAAGACCGGGGGGCTGGGCGACGTCCTCGGATCGCTGCCCAAGGCTCTGGCCAAACGCGGCATCGACGTTCGCGTGGTGATGCCCCTGTATGCGGGGATTGCGTGGAACGATCTCGAGCGCCTGGACGGCATGCTGACGGTGCCCACCGGTCT